>JAJPKI010000215.1 GCA_021323835.1 Verrucomicrobiota bacterium
CCATTTTGCTCGTGTGCATTCCCGCGTTCGTCATCGCGCCAATTTTAATTTTGATTTTTTCCGTTAAATTACAATGGCTGCCGGTCGCGTTGTGGGAAACGCCGTGGCACATGATTTTGCCGCCGATTGCGCTCGGACTTTTCTTCGCCGGAAAAATTGCGCGCATTTTTCGCGAAGGCATGCTGCAAGCCGCGCAATCGGAATTTGTCACCGCCGCACGCGCGAAGGGACTCGCCGAGCACACGTTGCTACTCAAACATGCCACGCGCATCGGCATTTTGCCGGTCGTTTCTTACGCCGGCCCGATGCTGGCAGATTTGTTGACCGGTTCGTTTGTCATCGAAAGCATTTTTCAAATCCCCGGCATCGGCGTTTTTCTCGTGAACAGCTCGCTTAACCGCGATTATACCGTCGTGGTCGGCCTTTCGCTGTTGTATGCGATGCTTTTAATTGGAATGAATCTCGCTGTGGATTTCGTTTATACCGTTCTCGACCCGCGCGTGAAATATGAGTGAACCGAACCAACAAATTTCGCCAGCGAAACTTGCGTGGAAAAGATTTAAGCGCAATCGCGCCGCTATCATCAGCGCGTGGTTTTTAATTGCGTTGCTCGTCGCCGTCGTCGCGTGGCCGATGATTTTGAAATTCGGCGGAACGCCATTCGCGCAAATGCACAATCCCAACGAAATTTCTGACGCGCAATTCAATTCGCCGAATGCGCAACATTGGTTTGGCACGGATTTGCATGGACGCGATTTGTTTTCGCGCGTGCTGTATGGCGCGCAGATTTCATTGCTCGTCGGCATTGTCGGCGCGCTCGTAAGTTTTGTAATTGGCGTGCTGTGGGGCGCAGTTGCCGGTTACGCGGGCGGACGCACGGACGCAATTTTGATGCGCATCGTGGACGTGTTGTATTCGTTGCCGACAATTATTTTCGTCATTGTGCTGTTCGCGACGGTTGGCGAAGCGATGAAACAAGCGCATTTCGTCCAAAATTCTCCCGCGCTCGAAAAAAGTTTGCGGGTGATTTTATTATTCGTCGGCCTGGGCGCGGTTTCGTGGCTGACGATGGCGCGAATTGTCCGCGGACAAGTGTTATCGCTGCGCACCCGGGCATTTGTGGAAGCGAGCCGCGCGATGGGCGCGAAGCCGCATTGGATTATCGCGAAGCACATTATTCCGAACATTTTCGGAGTTGCGATTACGTATCTGGCGCTGACGATGCCGGCAATTATTCTTTATGAATCCTTTTTGAGTTTTCTGGGACTCGGCGTCCAGACGCCGATGGCGAGTTGGGGCACGCTGATTTCCGACGGCGTTTCGCAAATCAATCCGATTCGCATTTACTGGTGGCTGATTGTTTTTCCGGGCGGGATTCTCGTGGCGACGCTGCTGGCGCTGAATTTTCTCGGCGACGGCTTGCGCGACGCATGGGACATTAAGAATCGGAGTTGAAAATAAATTACCGCAGCAACAGAACGATGACTAAAATCAAAATGATGACGCCCGCGCCGCCGCCAATCCAAATTACGCTTCCGAGCATTGGTGTAAGTAACAAATCCATAATTCTCCTTTTTGGGAAACTAATCCGCGGCGACAGCAAATGCCATGAGGAAAAACCCCACCGTGTGGTTAAACTCGCGCTTGCGGCAACGCGGACGCCGCGCGTTTGATGTGGGCATGATGAACGGCGGCAAAATTTCCGTCCTCGCACGCTTTGACAAATCCTTCCGTGACAGATTTCAATTCTTCCCAGCGCGCGCGGATTTCTTTCGTTTCTTTTTCCGTAATTTTTTCATCAGCGGTCGCCGCGGCAACGACATGGAGCAGGTCGGCAAATTCCTGGACGATTTGGTTCGTCGCGGGAATTAATCGGTGCGGATGCGGAATTTTATTCGGGTTGGAAATAAAAAATCCGCCGATGCGCTGGCAAATCCATTGCGCAATTCGCGCGTCGCCGGTGCTTTGTAGCAGACCTTCGATGCGGTCGAGCGGATTGTCCACGCGATTTTTGGCAAATTCCTGCGGCTGTCCCCATTTATAAACCATTGACTCAGAAAGGTTCAAATCAGCGCCAACTTTTTTGGGCGGCGTTTTTTCAAATATGTCGCGGAGCAATTCGTAGGATTCCATCAGGTTAAAATGGAAGAACGCCAAACGTTTGGCAAGCGCAACGGTGTCCGATAAAAGTTTTTCGCAAATTCGCGTTCTTTTCTTGCATCGAAATGAAAATGACCTTTTACTTGGCGCAGCAAGTTGATTTTATGGATTTCTCTCAGTTTAACGCTGACCAAAAAAAATCACTTTTCGATTTGCTGGTGCTCGGAATGTATGCCGACGGCAATCTGGATTTGATTGAAGACGAAAAAGCGCGGCGCGTTCTGGAAACCGTGGAATTTCCGTCGGACAGCGAGCGGCAATATTTCATCGACGCCAGCTTTGCCCGCGCACGAAAACACGGCGCATCGCCGGAAGCCACGCGTCGTTATATCGCCGCCATCTCAAAACATTTTCCAACGTTGGAAATCCGCCGGCTCGCTTACGGCGCATTAGAAGATTCGCTTTCGAGCGACAATAAAATCGCCGATTCCGAATGCAAACTGCTGGTCGTGGTTTCGGAAGAATTCAAATTGTAACCTTGCACGCCGATTTGCGCTCTATTTCGCCGTGAATTCACGTTCAGCTCTGAAACCCTTGGTTCTTTTTTCCGCAGCGGTTTGCTTTTGTGCCAATCTTTTTGCGCAAACGCAAAACGCTGTTTCCAATTCCATTTTGCTGCCAAAAGTTTTTCTCGCCGACCCGCAGGCGCTCGCGGAATCGAAAATAAAATTTACGGCAAACGATCCCTCGCTAAAACCTGCGTTTGATAATTTGTTCAAAGAAGCCGATGCCGCGCTTAAAGCCAAACCGCAATCGGTTATGGACAAACATCGCGTGCCGCCGAGCGGCGATAAACACGATTACGTCAGTCAGGCGCCATATTTTTGGCCGGAGACAAATGCCGCCGGCAAAATCGAATACGTCCGTCACGACGGCGAACGGAATCCCGAATCAAATGTAGATTCCGACGCCAACCGCCTCGGCGCGACATGCTCCGACGTTTCCACGCTTGGGCTCGCGTTTTATTTCACCAACGACGAAAAATACGCCAACAAGGCTGCGCAATTGCTCCGCGCTTTCTTTTTAAATCCGGCAACGAAAATGAATCCGAATCTGAATTTCGGACAGGGAATTCCCGGTGAAGTGGATGGTCGCCCCGCCGGACTCATCAGCGCGCGCGGCATTGTGGATTTGATGGACGCGCTCTCGTTGCTTGAAAATTCAAAATCATGGACGGCTGACGACCGAACACAAATGCGCGCATGGCTGGAAGATTATTACCAATGGCTCACAACCAGCAAAATCGGCAAAGGCGAACTCGACGCAAAAAATAATCATGGAAGTTTCTGCAATGACCAGGCTGCGGCAATCGCATTGTTCCTCGGCAAAACCGACGAAGCGCGCGAATTGATTTTAGATGCAAAAACAAATCGCATTGTTCATCAAATTTTATCCGACGGACGCCAACCACTCGAACTTGTGCGCACAAAATCGTTTGGTTATAGCTCGTTCAATTTGCGCGCGCTGATTGACATGGCCAGCATCGCGCAAAATTTGCAAATTGATTTATGGCATTATCGCGCGACCAACGGCGGCAGTATTTTTCGCGCAACGCAAATGATGGCGCAATATGCCGACCCGAAGCAGGTTTGGACGAACCAACAAATTCACGGCTACAATCACGGCGGCCTTGCCGATTTGATTCTCCGCGCCGCGCCGCAATATCCGCAGACGCATTTGGCCGACGAATTGCAATTTTATCAACCGGCGGAATTGATTTCCAATCGCTGCCGGTTGTTATTTGTGACTGCGCCGATTCAAGCGACCAATTCGGCCGCAAATCCTTCGCGCAAAAAGGGCAGGGAAGGCAGAAATGCGCAGGGCGACACGTTGGAAGAATGATTATTTCACGAATCCGCGGCGATAATCGTTCATCCGCCACCGCAAAAATTCCGCGCAATGTTTTGGAGTCGCTTTATTTTGCTTCGGCCA
>JAJPKI010000380.1 GCA_021323835.1 Verrucomicrobiota bacterium
AAATTGAACCGTTACATTCGCGCCGGAATTTGGAACGAAGAATCGTGGTGGGACGCAATCCGTCCGCTGGCATTGGGCGACGGACAAATTTCGCCGGACTGGTTTGCAATTCATTGGATCAATGAATTTTGGCGCGTGCTAAAAGAAAATGGCGGCGTGTATCGCGGAAAACGTTTGTTTGAAACGGTTCCCGAAAAAGACAGCCCAAAACCCGGCAGCAGGCTGGAGCAACTTTATTTGCAATACGGTTTGTCGGCTTCTGCTCCCGTCGCAAATGGCGCGACAATAAAGCCAATTTCTCCGCCGCCATTGGAAAAACAGGCAGAACGCCAGCCGCCTACGCCGCATTTTTTAACGACGAGCCATATCAACGTGCTGTTGCCGAGTTTGACTCGCGGCGGCGCGGAGCGCAGTGTTTTGGAAATTCTCAGCGGATTGCAGCGGCGAAATTCATCGGGAAAATTATTTATACTTCACAACGCGCGACCAAGCTACGGTTTTGACGGTGTTGGAAATATCAAAGTTCACCGGCTCGGCGCATTGGACATGAATGCGAAGTTGCATTCGGTTGCCGTGGAAGTGCTGGCATCGCCTGAATCGGTTTTGTTCACGCACATGGTCAAAGCTGAATTACTACGGCATTTGTGGGAGCGCGGCGTGAAAACGGTTCCAGTCATTCAAAATTCCAAACCATCGTGGCAGGATTTTCCGAAAGCATTTAATCATCCGAAGGTGCCGTTTATCGTCGCGGTGTCCGAAGCCGTTGCGCAAGAACTTCGGAAATGCCGTTGTCCTAAACCGGTCGTTGTTTTGCGGCACGAATTGCAGCGCTGGTTCACGCCGGAAGAGCAGCAGCAAAATCGCCGGAACATTCGCGACCGTTTCGGTATTTCAGACGACACCATCGTTATCGGCATGGTTGGCGAATTCAAATCGCAAAAAGCTTACACGCGCGCCGTTCGCGTGCTCGCACAGTTGCGGCAATCACATCAAATAAAATTAATGATTTTAGGCGGCTGGGACCATGAATGGGGTTACGGACGACAGGCTTATACCGCCACTTGCCGTCTGGCGCTGGAATTGGATGTCATGCCGGATATGATTATGCCCGGGCCGGTGCCGGACGTGGAAAAATATTACGCGGCGTTCGACGTTTTTTTGAACACCAGCGCTTATGAAGGATTAAGCGTGGCGTTGCTTGAAGCGATTCAGACGGGTTGTCCGATTGTGACGGCGGACGCCGGCGGCAATCGCGAGACGCTGCAGCCAAGCGCAATTTTGGTGGACGACTCATCCGACACGGACGTTTATGTGCGCGCTATCGGGCAAGCGCTGCAAATCAGAACGCGCCCGCTCGTTCAAAAACCGGCCGACTTCGATTTAGTGCCGCGGCTGTGGTGTTTGCTCGGACGATATGCTTACGGCGAAATGATTTCTAAAAGCGATTCAGGAAAAACTCTTTTTATCACCGATAATTTGCCGTCGAACGGAGCGCAAAACTCCCTGGTTCAACTTCTCTGCAATTTCTCCAAAAAAATCAAATTGTGGTTATGCGTTTTACAAACCGTTTCGCGGCAGAATAGTTTGGGAGAATTGCAAAAAAATAACGTTCCGGTTTTTTCAGTCCATAACTCGAGCGATTATTTTGAACGCGTTGAACGCATCCTTCACTTCATCGAACAAACCGGCGTGCGTAGCATTTGTTTTTGGAATGTCGAACCGCGCATCAAATTACTTCTGGCGAAAATTTTGCCCGCCGGTTCAATCCGCTTGATTGATGTTATTGCTGATTCCTCGTCATTTTTTCAAATGGAACATTCGGAAAACTTTCAGCGCCGGATTTCTTTTAGCGCAAAAGAGTATTGGGGGCGATTGGACAAAGTTGTTGCAAAATATCCAAATGGAACTCCGCCGGATTTTCGTCTCGGGAAAAAAATGGTCGTGATTCCAGACGGCATTGCCAAAGTCTCGCCCGAGCCGCAGGCTAAATCATTGGCTGGCGTCAATCCGGATTTAATCATCGGGACGATTTGCCAAATTGCGCCGGGCAAGCGAATGGAATTTCTTCTGGACACGATGACGGAATTAAATCGCAACCTGACAGGCGTCACGCTTGTCATTCTCGGCGAATTGGAATTGCGACATCAGGGTTACTGGCCGATTTTACAGGAAACACTTCGCCAACGGCAGATAACCAATATTTATTTTGCGGGAATTCATGAAGACACTGCGCCCTGGATGAAATCATTCAAAATTTTTCTGTCTATTTTCGAGTGGCCGGGCTTTTCATCCGACGCGGGCCTGGCAATGGCTTTGGGAATTCCGGTGGCGACCAATTGCGCCGAAGGTTTTGTCGGAACGACTGCCAGCCGAAGGAATTTTATTTTTGAAGCCGCCGATTCTAAAACGATGGCGCATCAATTGCGCGGATTGTTGCTCAATCCCGCTTCCCTCCGCCGCGCCGGAAAGCTCTCAAAAAAAATTGCCGCAAAAAAATTCTCCGTGCGCGCCATGGCCGATGCCTATACCCAATTGCTTTCTTGAACTTGTAAAAACGTGCGGTAAGGCTTGACATGGTTTTGCTAAAGGCTAATTATCGCGCAACAAACCGTAATTTAAATCAGGAGTTGCAATGTATAAAATAATTGTTCGTTTGCCGGGCAACCGTGATTTTGCGGGTTCAATTCAAATTGAAAATTCCGCAGGCAGGCGAATCGCCGGGCCATTCCCCATTTGCGGACGCGCCGATGATAAATTGGCCCGCGAAAATAAAAATCCGAACCGCGACCCGCTTCTGCCGTTTGGCGACACGCCGTTGGGCGAATATCAATTGAAAGAAATCATCGCCAGCGGCAATGCCACGCCGTATTCCGCCGAAGAATTTGGTTCGTCGGGAATTGTCCTGCTCCAGCCGGGAAATGGCGCCGCTGCGCTTGCGGATGCGAATGGACGTTTTGGTTTTTTTATTCAAGGCGGCGCGTTGTCGCGAAAAGGATTGTTGCGTCCGACCGACGGTTCTTTGCGTTTATCCAACAAACATCAACGCGAACTTCTTGCCGTCCTGCAGCAGCTAAATGGAGCAGGTTGCAAATGCCAGGTGGTTGAATGCGCAAAAAAGGGAAAAAGAATCGCCGTCACTGCGACGACAGACGTTTTGTCTCAAAGTAAAACAGTGCTTTCAAAATTATTTGGCGCCGGCGTTTCTTTGCCGCAACGGTCGTTGATGCAAAAAATGCTGCTTGCCGGACGAATCTCGATTTCAATTCCCAGCTTGTTAATTTTGTCAACCCATGCGTCATTTGGCCAGCACGCCTCTGGCATTAAAAAAGAAACGCTACTGGCAAGCCGACATGCCATTTCGTTTCCGGTCATGTTCGCTGCGGCAACTGATACGGGTGCGGGACACGATTACAGCGGCATTGTTTCGCCCGGAGAACAATTAAAGGACGCCCCGAATTCTCCCGCGCCTGCGCCCGCTCAAAATCCGACCGCACCATTGACGCCTTTTGATAACAATCAGCCGCAAAATCCGGATTTGACTCCGGCGCAAAAGCCATCGTTAGGCGGAGACACAAAGCCGATGGACCAGGCCCATAGCATTCAAGGCAATATTCCAAATCTCCAACAAAATCCCGGCGCAAGCGGATTGGGTTTTGATACTGCCGGTGGAAAAGTTGGAGATGTCAATTCTTCGACAGTCACGGTTCCATCGCCACAGTCAAATCCCGTTCAAACGCCCGGCAATTCTTCAACGCCGCAATCACCGGCGGGCAATAATTCCGGCGTGATAGATTCGACGGAAAAATATAACGCGCATAATCAGTCGGAAAGCCAGCGCGTTTGGAATGAATATTTGAAAAGTAAAGGGCTGCCCGCCCAGCCGGCAAATCCGCCCGCAACTCAACCAGCGCAAAATTCGCAACCGGTTACACCGCCCGCGGCTCCCACGCCGCCAAAGCCCAAAGATAAAGGAACATTGCCGACTTTGGACGATAATTCGCCGCCACCACCGCCAAAGCAATGAACGGAAATATATTTGCTCGCTGCTTGATAATTTCGTGCGTTGCGTTCGGAATTTTATCTCCAATAAAAATGCAGGCGCTTTCTCAACCGGTAACGGTGCCTGCGGAATCTGAAATTGCCCAGGATGCCGCCAACTTGTCGTTGAAAAAAGATTTGGACAAACAGTGGATAGCTCTCGACGACCGCTACGAAGCGTTGAGAAAGCAAAAAGAGGATTACAATCAAAATTACGGCGGCAAACAATTCGACACGGATTCACCGGAATACGCCGCGGGACAAAAAGAATTTACGCGTTTGGCTGATGCGATAAAAACTTACAACAGCGACATCGCCGCGTTCAAAGCCGACGTTGATAAACTTGTGCTTAAATCCGCGTCGGCAAGTTCTGGATTTGATTCGCGCACGCTCGTCACAAAAAATGATTATCAGGACGCTTTAAAAAACGAGACGGAATTAAAAAAGCGCCAACAGATTTATCAAAACGAATTGGCCAAGCTCAAAAACTGGCAGCAGGGTTTGCAGGCAGACACGGATGTTTTCACCAAAATTCAAAACGACGCGCAGATTGATTGCTTGCATGACGTTCTTATGAACATTCCTGCAAGCGAGACGTTCGAGAAAATGGCTGACGCAAAATTTTTAACGTCTGACCAGGCGGGCACGCTGGCAGCCGGTTATGACGCGCTTAAAGCTTTCGTTTCCAGCGCTGAAGGCGTTGGTGCCGGCAATACCCCGGAGCAATTGGAGAAAATTCTTAACGCTCAAAAAAGTTTTCGTGATTCGCTGACCGAGCAGGCAATGATGACGCTCAAGGAAAGCAATCCGAAGGCGTTTGAATGGTATGGCAATGTTGGCAAGACCCTGGATGCGGCGAAGGAAATGATTGTTTTTTCCCAACAACAAAATAATTCCGCCGAAGCCTGGGGTAAATTTGGCGTAAAATTAGGCACAGCCGTTGTGCCGTTGGCGAATTACATCGTCATTGCCGACACCTTGGGCGAAAAGGCGCTGACCCAACATATCGTGCAGTCCCCGATTGACAGCCTCAACGAGGCGATGAGCAAAAATTTTGACGCGCAACGTTACTTCGATGGAAAACTGAAAGCGGTCAACGACTCTCTTTCCGGTGTTCAGGAAACTATTTCAAAATGGCGCGCGGTTCATTCGCAAAACGAATGGTAATTTTTTTCTTAACGATGAAACTCTTGCGCTTTTTCAACAATTCGGTAAAACAAATTTATGATTGGTTTTCTTTGTGGGATTACAAAATCAAGCAGCGGCGCCATTTAAAAAAACAAAAAACGGACGATTCAAACATTTATCCGTTGTGGTGATTTTTGCCGCCGATGAATCTTTGCTCCGCGCTGCCAATTTCAAATCTTCCGCCAACCGGCTGCCCGCCGGGACAAGAAGTTTTTTGGCTGTTCGACGATAGCCCTGAAAATTTTCGGCAAAAAGGCGGCCACCCGATTTATGGAGAAAAGGATATTGTTTATCGCTTCAATTCACTCGGCTACCGTTGCCCGGAATTTGATGCAAGCGCGGAAATTCAAATTGTCGCCGCGGGATGCAGCTATGTCCTGGGGCATGCTTTGCCACAAAATGCTGTTTTCCATGAACTGTTCGCCGAACGGTTGCGTGCTGAAACAGGAAAAACCGTCCTGGTTTGGAATCTTGGACGATGCGGCGCCGGCAACGATTACATCAGCCGGCTGCTATACCTCGCGCTGGCAAAATTAAATCCGCAGCTTGTGCTCGTCAATTTCACCCACGCGTGCCGTCGCGAATATGTCTCGCTCCAAAACCGGTATATCAACTACACGCCGACGTCCAAGCCGTATGACGAAATTTCAAAAGATATTTTTCATCACTTCGGCGCGTTGAGCAGCCCGTTCGATGACCAGCTTAATTTTTTCAAAAATTACAAAGCCGTCGAATGCCTGCTCGCAAACCGGACATGGCTTTATTCCCATATCGCGCCAAAAGAATTTGAGCCGCTCGCCGCACACATGGATTTGAGCCGCTATGCCGGGCAGCTTGAAGTGATTGACCGCGCGCGCGATAAAGGCCATCCGGGGCCGGAAAGTCATCGCCGTCTGGCCGAACTTTATTGGAAAAAATTCATCGAGCTCGGCGGCTTGGCGAAATTTGCCGATAAGGCAAAAATTTAATTTCAGTCACTAATCCTTGTTATTGCCAGTCCATGGCAGAATCACCATCATTTCTTCTTCGCATGAAAAAAATTAAATTCCGCCGCCGATTTTTTTTAACTTCAATTTTTATTTCCGCAATCGCAACGGCAAATGCCGAGCCTGCGCAAAAGGGCACCAGGCTGGCTGACGACGTCCACAAGGAATGGGCAACCTTGACCGGAAATGCCGCCGCATCGACAAATTCGCTCGCCCTTTGGTATCGCCAGCCCGCGCGCGATTGGAATGAAGCATTGCCTGTCGGAAATGGAAAACTCGGCGCGATGATTTTTGGCGGCGTTGCGCGCGAACAAATTGCGCTCAACGAAGATTCGGTTTGGGAAGGTTACAAACGTGATGCCGACAACACGAACGCGCTTGCCGCGCTGCCTAAAGTCCGCGAATTGCTTTTCGCCGACAAAGGCAATGAGGCGATTAATATCATCAGTAACGCAATGATGGGCGTGCCGTCGCGTTTACGCTCGTATCAACCGCTCGGCGATTTGTGGATTGATTCGACTGGAATTACCAACGCGCAAAACTATCGGCGTGAATTGGATTTAGACACCGGCATCGCCACGACGACTTATCAAATTGGCGACGATATTTTTACGCGCAAAGTTTTTGCGTCGTATCCCGACAACGTCATCGTCGTGCAAATCACCTGCAATCATCCGCATAAAATCAATTTGCAATTGGCGATGTCGCGCCCGCTGGATGCCGAATCGTCTGTTGATTTCAAAAGTTCACCCGGACCAAAACTTGTTTTGCGCGGACAAATCATGGCGCAGTTTTTTAACGACCCTAAACCGGTTCCAGCGGAAAAATTTGAGTCGCAAGTGCTCGTGAAGGAATTGACGGGTGGCGGAATTTCAATTTTTGGCAAAAACACAAACTCGATAAATCAATTTTTAATTTCTGACGCGGACAACGTTGTTTTGCTCATCGCCGACGCGACGGATTACCGCGGCGGCGACCCGGCGAAAATTTGCGCGGCAAATCTGAAAGCCGCTTCAAAAAAATCTTTTGATGAATTGGAGAAGCGTCACATCGCCGATTTTCAAAAATTGTTCAAGCGCGTGGATTTGGATTTGGGCGCAAATCCGGCGGCGGAAAAATTGCCGACGGACGAGCGTTTGAAAAATTTCTCCGGCACGAACGACCCGGGCTTGTTCTCGCTCTATTTCCAATTCGGCCGCTATTTGCTGATGAGTTGCTCGCGTCCCGGTTCATTGCCCGCAAACCTTCAAGGCAACTGGAACATCGAACCGCACGCGGCCTGGAACAGCGATTACCATCTCAACATCAACATCCAGATGAATTATTGGCCGGCGGAAGTCGCGAATTTGTCCGAGTGCCAACTGCCGCTGTTCGATTTCATGGATTCGCTCGTCGCGCCCGGCAGTCACACCGCCAAGACGATGTATGGCGCGCGTGGCTGGATGGCGCATCACGCCACGGACATTTACGGATTTACCGCACCCGCCGACAGCGCGGTCGGACTTTGGCCAATGGGCGGCGCGTGGATGGCGCAACATCCGTGGGAACATTATTTGTTCACCGGCGACAAAAATTTTCTCGCGAAGCAAGGCTATCCGCTGATGAAGGGCGCGGCGCAATTCATTTTGGATTTTATGGTTCCTGCGCCGACGAACACGCCGTTTCCTGGCAAACTCGTCACCGCGCCGTCGCATTCGCCGGAAAATAAATTTATTTTGCCGGACGGTTCGACGAGTGTGCAAACCTACGGCGTCACGATGGATTTGGAAATTATTTACGATTTGCTCACGCATTGCATCGAAGCCAGCAAAGTTTTGAACACGGACGCGGATTTCCGCGCGCAATGCGAAGCCGCGCTCGAAAATCTCGCGCCGCTGCAAATCAAATCGGATGGGCGGCTGCAGGAATGGATTAAAGATTTTCAGGAGCAGGACATTCATCATCGGCACACGTCGCATTTGTTCGCGGTTTATCCCGGCGACGAAATTTCCGTGGACAACACGCCGGAATTGGCGGCGGCTGCGGAAAAATCTTTGGAAATGCGCGGCGATTCCGGCGCGACGGAATGGAGTCTCGCGTGGCGCTCGGCGTTGTGGGCGAGATTTCTCGAACCGGA
>JAJPKI010000350.1 GCA_021323835.1 Verrucomicrobiota bacterium
CATCATCACCGGCGACGCGTGGCAAATGGACACGCTGCTGCGCAATCGTGGAATTGAAAACGTCGGCGCAATTATGTCGAGCCTGCCGCTGCTGTGTTTTTCAGTTGAGCAAGCCGAAGCGCTCGCGCAAAAAATTCGCGGCGTGCTCGAACCAAACGGCAATTGGGTGCAATACAGCTACGGCATCCATAAATTAAAACCGCGCGGCGCATCCAGTTTTCAATTGCACGCCTCAAAAATTGTCTGGCTCAATCTTCCGCCCGCTCGCGTCAGTGTTTTTCAGAAGTAATTTCCGCAACTCGGAATTTTTCACAGTGGCCGTCCGCAAGGACTTTAGAATTATTCTAAATCTTGACTCAACTGTTTCGTGCCGTTAATTTGTTTTTGTGAGAATGGTCGAGAAAAAATTGGACAATAAATTCAGTGAGCGGCTGAACACGAGCGGCTTTCGTTTTACACCGCAGCGCCAGCGCGTTTACGACGTGTTGATGCAGAAGCGTGACCACCCGACCGCCGACGAAGTTTTTGTCCGCGCAAAAAAGCAAATGCCGGAGATTTCCCATGCGACGGTTTACAACACGCTTGACGCCTTGGTGAAGTGCGGCCTCGTCAAACAAGTTCAATTGCAACGTGGCGCGGCGCGTTTCTGTCCGAACATGGAGGAGCATTGCCATTATTATTGCGACAAGTGCGGCGAAGTTTTTGACGTTCCGCTAAATAAAAATTCGGCTATGATGCCAAGTCCGCGCGGCTTTAAAGTGGACCATTACGACATCGCCGTTCATGGACTTTGTGCCGACTGCGCGAAGAAAAAATAACTTTACGAATTTATGCCGACAGCAACCGACACGATTGAAGATTTAGTAAAGACGGAATACAAATACGGTTTCGTCACTGACTTGGAGACCGAATCTGCTCCGCCGGGATTGAGTGAAGACACCATCCGCCTGATTTCGCGCAAAAAAAATGAGCCGGAATGGCTGACCGACTGGCGGCTCAAGGCGTATCGCTATTGGCTGACGTTGGAAGAGCCGACGTGGCCGAAAGTGCATCATGAAAAAATTGATTATCAGGACATCGTTTATTTCTCACAACCGAAGCCGAACAAGAACGCGCCGAAGAGCCTCGACGAAGTTGACCCCAAATTGTTGGAAACTTACGAGAAGCTCGGCATCCCGTTGCGCGAACGCGAACGGCTTGCCGGCGTGGCCGTGGACGCGATTTTTGATTCTGTGAGCGTCGGCACGACTTACAAAAAATCGCTCGCGGAAAAGGGAATTATTTTCTGCTCGTTCAGCGAAGCCGTTCAGGAACATCCCGAACTCGTCAAAAAATATCTCGGCATGGTCGTGCCTTACACAGACAATTTTTTTGGCGCGCTCAATTCCGCCGTTTTCACCGATGGCTCGTTTTGTTACATCCCAAAAGGCGTGCGTTGTCCGATGGAACTTTCGACGTATTTCCGCATCAACGCCGCGAAGTCCGGCCAATTCGAGCGCACACTCATCGTCGCCGACGAAGGCGCGAGCGTGAGTTATCTCGAAGGTTGCACCGCGCCGATGCGCGATGAAAATCAATTGCACGCGGCGGTCGTCGAACTCATCGCGCTCGACAACGCGGAAATAAAATATTCAACCGTGCAAAATTGGTATCCCGGCGATGAGAACGGCGTTGGCGGCATTTACAATTTTGTGACCAAGCGCGGATTGTGCAAAGGCAAGAACTCGAAAATTTCCTGGACGCAAGTCGAGACCGGTTCGGCCATCACGTGGAAATACCCGAGTTGCATTTTGCTCGGCGACAATTCCAAGGGTGAATTTTATTCCGTCGCCGTCGTGAACAATTATCAGCAGGCCGACACCGGCACGAAAATGGTTCACATCGGCAAGAACACCAAAAGCACGATTGTGTCGAAAGGCATTTCCGCCGGCAAAGGCCAGAACAGCTATCGTGGCCTTGTCGAAATCAAAAAGAGCGCGGCCAACGCGCGGAATTTTTCGCAATGCGATTCGATGCTCATCGGCAACAAATGCGGCGCGCACACGTTTCCGTATATCGAAGTAAAAAACACGACCGCGAGCGTGGAGCACGAAGCGACGACTTCAAAAATCGGCGAAGACCAGATTTTTTACTGCAACCAGCGTGGACTGGCGACGCAAGACGCCGTGAACATGATCGTGAACGGCTTTTGCAAAGAAGTGTTCAAGGAATTGCCGATGGAATTCGCCGTCGAAGCGCAAAAACTTTTGGGCGTGAGTTTGGAAGGCAGTGTTGGGTAATCCGCAGATTACACAGATTTTTGCAGCTAAGTTCCAAAAAAAATCTGCGTTCATCTGCGAAATCTGCGGAAAAACTTTTTACAAAATGAGCAAAACAATTCTCGAAATCAAAAATCTCCACGCGGGCGTGGAAGGAAAACAAATTCTCAAAGGCGTCAGCCTCAGCATCGGCGCGGGCGAAGTCCACGCCGTCATGGGACCGAACGGCTCCGGCAAAAGCACGCTCGCCGCGGTGCTCGCCGGACGCGACGGCTACGACATCACCGGCGGCGAAGTCATTTATAACGGCCACGATTTGATCGACCTCGACCCCGAGGAACGCGCGCGTGAAGGTTTGTTCCTCGCGTTTCAATATCCGGTCGAAATTCCCGGCGTGAACAGCACGTATTTTTTGAAGGCCGCGCTGAACGAAATCCGCAAGGCGAAAGGCCAGCCGGAATTGGACGCGATTGAATTTCTCAATGTCGTCAAAGAGAAAGTGAAGCTGCTCGATTTGAGCGAAGACTTGCTCAAGCGCTCGGTCAACGAAGGATTTTCAGGCGGCGAAAAAAAGCGCGCGGAAATTTTCCAAATGGCGATTCTTGAACCGAAGCTTGCTATTCTCGATGAAACCGATTCCGGTCTGGACATTGACGCGCTGAAAGTCGTTTCCGAAGGCGTGAATAAATTGAAGACGAAGGAAAACGCACAACTCGTCATCACGCATTATCAGCGGCTGCTAAATTACATCGTGCCGGATTTTGTGCACGTGCTCGTGGACGGCCGCATCGTGAAATCCGGCGGCAAAGAACTCGCGCTGGAACTCGAAGCGAAAGGTTACGACTGGATTCTCAAGGCGGCTTGATTAAATTGAGCGCATGAATTTGACGGAAGAGCAACGGCAACGCGTGACGGCGTGGATTTTGCAGGGCGCAAAACTTGCGGAAGTCCAAAACCG
This sequence comes from Verrucomicrobiota bacterium, assembly GCA_021323835.1. Classification (GTDB taxonomy): domain Bacteria; phylum Verrucomicrobiota; class Verrucomicrobiia; order Limisphaerales; family UBA11358; genus UBA11358. Next base: position 3,217 of record JAJPKI010000350.1, read on the forward strand.
GCTGCAATCGGAATTCGGCATTAAGCTGACTTACATGGAAACGCGGTTTTTGATGGACGATTTGAAAGTGACGCCAAAAGACCCCGAGCCGCCGAAAGTTCCTGAAACAAAGATTGCTGACGAAAAGAAATCGCCGCTGAAAAAAGAATCAGCACCCGCGCCCGGTGGCGTTTCAGTGAGCGTTGACCAAATTGCGCGGCCCGGCGCGATTGTCAGCGGCAAAGTGACGTTCAGCGACGGACAAAATGCGGATTGGTATTTGGACCAGACCGGACGGCTCGGCGTCGTTCCCGCGCAGCAAGGTTACAAACCGTCGCAATCGGACGTTCAGGAATTTCAAACCGCGCTGCAGAGTGAATTGGCGAAAATGGGATTCGCCTAAATTAATTTTAAGTTTTGAGTTTTGAATTTTAAGTTGAAGCAAATCTCGAAACTCAAAATTAAAAATTCAAAATTGCTTCCGAACTTGGCACATTGATGCGCAATGCGAGAAACCTTTCGCGAATGGGCTGAAAATCTTGAAACGTTTGTGCTCGAAGTCATTTTCGAGCAGCGTCGGGATTTCAAAGCGAATGTCACACGCGGGCTTCTCTTCGGAGGCTCAAAAGCTTTTACGGTTATCGTCAAACTCCGGCGCTGGCTCTATAACGTTCGCATCCTTCGCGACAAAACGCTCGGCGTCCAAGTCATCGCCGTCGGCAATTTAACTGTTGGCGGAACCGGAAAAACTCCTGTCGTCGAAAAATTTGCGCGCGAATTGCGCGATGCCGGACGCAACGTCGCCATTCTTTCGCGCGGCTATCGTTCCAAGCCAAAACCATTTCACGAATGGTTGACGAATAAAATTTTATTTCGCGAAGATGCAACGCCACCGCGCGTCGTGTCCGACGGCAAATCGCTTTTACTCGATTCGGAAATGGCCGGTGACGAGCCTTACATGCTTGCGTCCAATTTGAAGGACGTCGTCGTGCTCGTGGACAAAGACCGCGTGAAAGCCGGGCGTTACGCGATTGAAAAATTTGGCTGCGATACGCTGCTGCTCGACGATGGATTTCAATACTGGGATTTGCAAGGCCGCCGCCATGACGTCGTTTTAATTGACCGCCAGCAGCCGTTTGGCAATGAACATTTGCTGCCGCGCGGCACATTGCGCGAACCGCCGTCGCACCTCGCGCGCGCACAAACTATTTTCATCACCAAGAGCGACGGCAAAACTGCCGAACTTCGCGAGCGCATTGCAAAATTTAATTCCGACGCGGCAATTATCGAGTGCGTTCATCACCCGCTTTATCTCGAAGACGTTTTCACCGCCGAACGATTTGAACTCAACATTTTGCAGAAACGAAAAGTCGCATCGCTGAGCGGCATCGCGCAGCCGGAAAGTTTTGAGCAAAGTCTTGCGAAGCTCGGTGCGGAATTGGTTTATTCAAAGCGCTTCGCCGATCATCACCGATTTTCGCAGCAGGAAGTTTTGAACGCCATCAATCGCAGCAAAAAACGGCAGGCCGAAGTCATCATCACCACGCAAAAAGATGCCGTGCGTTTTCCGAAAATTGACCGGCGCGATTTAACAATTTTGTTCATGCGCGTCGAAATTAAAATTGTCAGCGGCGCGAACGATTTTCAGGATTGTGTCCGCAAAATCTGTTTTCGCTGATGGAAACGCTGCTCTATTGGCTCGCGCGAACGCTCGTGGCAATTATTCAAGTTTTGCCGCTGCGAACTGTCGCCCGAATCGGCCGCGCATGCGGTGCAATTGCTTTTTGGCTGGATGCGCGACATCGAAAAGTTGCGCTGGAAAATTTGCAATTGGTTTTTAGAAATGAAAAATCGTCGGACGAAATCCGCGCCATCGCCAAGGAAAATTTTTGTCGGCTTGGCGAAAATTTTTGCAGTGCCGTCAAAACCGCAGTGATGACGCCGGAACAAATGAAGCGACATTTTGTTTTTACAGCGCTGAAAAAATTCTTCCCCATCAAGCCAACGCCGGCCCACAAAGTCGAATCATTGCCATCGGCCATTTCGGAAATTTTGAATTGTATGCGCGGTTCGGACAATTCGTTCCCATTTTCAAATGCGCCACGACATATCGCGCGCTGAAGCATCCAAAGCTGAATCGTCTGATGCAATCGTTGCGTGAAACTTCCGATTGCCATTTTTATGAGCGGCGCACGGAGGGCAAAATGATGCGCGCTCATATGAGCAATACCGGCTTGCTACTCGGCTTGCTTGCCGACCAAAGCGAAGGTCGTGGCGGAATTCGTTTGCCGTTTCTCGGTCACGATTGCATGACGAGCGCCGCGCCGGCGATTTTTGCGCTGCGCTACAAATGTCCGTTGCACACGGCAATTTGCTATCGCACCGGACTGGCGCATTGGGAAATTGAAGTCGGCGATGAAATTCCAACAATTGAAAATGGCACACTGCGTTCGACGACAGAAATAATGCGCGATGTGAACCGCGCGTTTGAAACCGCCGTGCGCCGCGACCCGGCGAATTGGTTTTGGGTTCACCGACGATGGAAAAATTAAAATGAATTTTATTGCCGACCAAATGCCATCCACACCGCGAATTTTGATTCGCGGAACGAACTGGCTTGGCGATGCGGTGATGACGACGCCCGCGCTTTTGCGCCTTCGCGAAAAATTTCCGGATGCACACATCGCCATTTTGACGCCTGAAAAACTGAAAGATTTGTGGCTGCACCATCCTGCGATTGACGAAATTATTTCGTTTGCGCCGAATGAAAGCGTTTGGAAAATTGCAAAAAAACTTCGGCTTCGACTTGGCGCGGAAGTTCTTCGAGCGACAGAAAATAAATTCCACGCGGGATATATTAAGCCATTTCCGCTTTTTGATTTGGCGCTCGTGCTGCCGAATTCGCCGCGCTCGGCGATCGAAGCTTGGCTCGCTGGAATTCCAAAACGAATCGGTTACGCACGACCATGGCGGAATTTTTTCCTGACGCAAATCATAGCACCGCGCGCTGACGCCGTAAAAATGCAAAAACGTTCAGTAAGGGAAATTTTGAAACTTACTGCTGAAAATTCAAAATTCAAAATTCAAAATTCAAAACTTGGACCGCCAGCGCACCAGATTTTCGAGTATTTGCATTTAACTTCCGCGCTTGGCGCAAATTCCGAACCGCTGCCGCCACAATTAGTTGTCACGCCGGAAGAAATTGAAGCGACCAAGAAAAAATTCGGTTTGGATAAAATTTCAAATCTGATTTTCGGTTTGAATCCCGGCGCGGAATACGGGCCGGCAAAACGCTGGCCCGTTGAAAGATTTATTTCAGCCGCAAAAGAAATCGGGCAGAAAACAAATTGCACCTGGATTTTGTTCGGTGGAAAAAATGATTTGGAAATCACAAATCAAATTGAATCCGCAATCCGCCAACCGCAATCCACAATTGTTAATTTAGCCGGCCAAACTTCTTTGCGCGAATTGATGGCGCTTTTAAAATCCTGCCGCGTGCTTTTGACGAACGACACCGGCCCGATGCATGTCGCCGCTGCGCTTGGCATTCCGGTCGTCGCCATTTTCGGGAGCACATCGTCAGAATTGACCGGACCGATTTCGTCAAATGAAGTTCAGCATCAAATCATCAAATCCAACGTGCCATGTTCGCCGTGTTTCCTGCGCGAATGTCCGATTGATTTTCGTTGCATGAACAGCATCAGCGTTGAGCAAGTTGTCGAAGCAATTTTGCGAGTCGCGAATTAACTTTCTGCGTTTCCGTGTTTGTGGTAATTGGTTTTCATCGTGGAAACGGTTTCCAAATTGACGAATGAACTGGTCGCGTCGTATGCCCGCGTCGGCGGCATTAATCATTTAGATGGGAAAAATCTGCCGTCCAAACGCGCTATCACCGCCATCACGCACGATTTGTTGCGGCTGCTGTTTCCGGGTTTCTTTGATGAGAAACCATTGCATTCATCTGAAATCAAAGTGGCGACGGCGGAATTGCTTGATTCAGTTTTAGGAAAATTGGAGGACGAAATCCGCAAGAGTCTCGAATACAATCCGCCCGCCGATTTGCCGAAAAAAGAAATCACCAAGGTGGCGCACGAATGGACGCTGGAATTTTTGCATACGCTGCCGCGTGTGCGGGAAATTTTGCAGGCAGACGTGGAGGCGGCGTTCAACGGCGACCCCGCGGCAGCGAGCAAAGAGGAAATTATTGTGTCGTATCCGTTCGTCGACGCGATTGCCGTGCAGCGG
>JAJPKI010000102.1 GCA_021323835.1 Verrucomicrobiota bacterium
AAAAAGAATTTTATCAAGACCCCCTGCCTGCCAGCGAATCAAGGACTGCTGACTCAACCCAAAATGATTTTGTGCCATCGCCGGCCGAAGTTTCCCGAAGAGCCTATTTCAGTTATGTCAATCAGGGTTCATTGCCCGGACACGAAGTGCAACATTGGTTGGAAGCCGAAAAGCAACTTATCGAGGAACGTAAACTGACCAGGATTCACAGCCGTCATCATTGATGCGAACCGAAAAAATGTTTCCGGTTAGATAATGGTCAATTGCACGCTGCTCTCGATGATGCCCGCGCTGATGGCATAACGAGTAAGTCCCGCGGTGTCATGGATGTCGAGCTTCTGCATGATGTGTTCACGATGTTTCTCCACAGTCTTGAGGCCAACGCCCAGTTCCGACGCAGTTTGTTTGTTGGCATTTCCTTCGGCTATCAATTGAAGCACTTCCATCTCGCGTGAAGTCAAATTAGAATTCTTCTTCTTCAATGTTCCCGCGCGATCAAGCGATTGCAGATTAAGACGGCCTTGTCGCCTGGAAATGGACGGACTGAAAAAAGTGTTGCCCTTATGAACTTCACGAATTGCTTTCGGCAAAACATTGGCGGCAGTTTGTTTAATTAAATATCCCGCTGCGCCCAACGCGATGACTTGCTCCACGTAAGCGTCGTCGCTGTGCGCGGAAAGAATGAGAATTTTAGTGGCGGGCGCGGCTTTCAAAATCTGGCGCGTGGCTTCCAAACCGTTGAGCAGCGGCATGGCGATGTCCATGACGACGACGGCAGGATGAAATTTGTTCACCAATTCCACCGCTTGCCGTCCGTTGGCGGCTTCGCCAACAACTTCAAGGTCGGATTCAGCCTGCAACAAAGTCCGCAATCCCTCACGGACGATGGAATGGTCTTCCGCCAGCAGAACGGTGATGGATTTTGTGGGATTCATTTGAGTCAAATCGTAGTGCTGCTGCCGAATGGAATTTGCGCGCGGACGGTCGTGCCCTTGCCGGGCGCGGATTCGACGCTGAAACTGCCGCCGACCATTTCAACGCGCTCTCTCATACCGACCAGACCGAGACGTTTGTTTCGTTTGGCAAGGAGCACGCGCTCGACTTGAAAGGATTTGCCGTCGTCGTTGATTTCCATCCGCACGGCGCCGGGAAATTTTTGCAGGCTCACTTTCACGCGGCTGGCATGCGCGTGCTGGGAGACGTTGTTGAGCGCGGCTTGAGCGACACGATAGAGAACGGTGCGCTTGGTGTTGTTCATTTGTTCAACTCCGGCAAAAGCCGTGAAATGAATCTTGATGTGCGTCCGTTTGGCAAAACCTTTCATGAAAGAATGGAGAGCGGGAATCAATCCCATGTCGTCAAGCACCGTCGGGCGCAATTCGCGCGCGAACCGGTGCACGATGTTCACGGATTTTTCCACGAGCCGTTGTGTGCGGGCGATGTTCCGGCCAAGGCCGTTGACGCTGCCGGTTGCCTCCGCTTTCAACGCCGCCAGATAAACATTGATGCCCGCCAGCGTTTGGGCAATTTCATCATGCAACTCGCGGCTGATTTGTTTTCGCTCTTCCTCCTGCGTCAATAAAATCTGGCGAGCGAGATGCCTCAACTGTTCCTGCATCCGGCGTGATTCCCCCAGCAATTGGCCGTAATGCCGCTCGCTTTTTTTGAGAGATTCCTCGGCAAGCCGGCGCTGGACGATTTCGCGATTCAACCGGCGATTTGCGGCGGCCAATTGCAGCGCGTGTCGGTTTGGCGGCCTGATTGATTTGCGTTTCATGATTTACACCACATTCATCTACTATCGGTTCACTATCTGCTGATTACTTGAGTTTGTATATGGGTATAAAATCATTTCCCGCGATATTTCAACGGATTGCGGATGCGGTCGAGCCGTTCGCTCTCCAATTCTTTCAATTCCATCCGCCGTTGTCTTTCTTTGACGGCACTGGAGATGGATGCGGGAAGCGCGACAATTTGTTTGAACAGTTGGACGATGGTGAGACAAATGTGCTTGATGAGGTTCATGATGTTTTGCCTGCGACGGCCGGCTGGCGCGGCAATTTTCGGTAAATCGTTTTGACAAACGAATCGGCGCGAAAACCGGCTGGCCCTTCCCACAATTCAAACCCTCGATGTCCGTCCTCGATAAAATCACCGCGATTTACCCGTTCATTCCATTTCAAACGCCGAAGGTGTTCCGGAACAATGGCGACCGCAGGTGAATAGGTTTCCTTCATCAGGCGCGCCTGGGTTTAACGAGCAGCAAGACAATTCCGATGACCAGCGAAACAGCGCCAACAGCGGGCGGGATAAAATGATTGTCGCTGGTCGCGATGTGCAACCCGAGGAACTCGATGGGTTTTCCCGGCGTCGAGAAACTCAAGCCCGAATAGGCGAGCACGACAATTCCAAGGACGACTAAACTGACCGCAATAATTGTTTTCATATTCATGTTGAATCTTTGATTTGATTTTTGACTGATGGTTTCTTAAACGAGTTTTCTGCCTGAAATGAGCCGGAGCAAAACCATGACGATGGCGATGACGAGGAGGATATTGATGAAGCCGCCCATCGTAGTGCCGGTCACCAGACCCAGGAGCCACAGGATGATGAGCACGACTGCGATTGTGTATAACATAAATTTCTTTCGGTTGATTTGAATCACTGCGGCTGGCGCTTTCACGCCAACCGATGATGATTCGTTACTTGGCCATTGCCACTACCGGTGCGTCTTTATCAACGGGGATAGGTTTGGTCACAATGTTGTGAACGGTGCTGATGGTGGTTGATGCCACGTCGCCAACCGCCTTGATTGCTCCGTCGGCAACTGCCGCGACGGCTTTCTCGGCGCCGACGCCGATTTTTCCCGCATCTTTGACCGTTGTCGTGACGACATGGGCAGCGGTGTTAACCGTCGATTCGACGATGTTTCCCGTGCCTTTGACGGCGTCAACGCTTTTGTCTTTGACCGTGTCAATTACTCCCGGATGTTTGGTTGTATCGTTCATATTTTTTTCTTTCTATTTCAATTTGTTAACTTGTTTGATTGATGAATTTTGGAGACACGCTTACGTGCTCATGATTCGTTTGCCTGCCGGACGGTTCTTGACCATTCCTTTGCCGCCGGGTCCTTTGGCTGCGCGTTTTTTCGCCGCCGTCATTCGTCCGCCTCTGCTTTTTTTTGCCATAATGAGTTTCTTTCTTTGGTTGTGTTGTTTTCGATTGATTTGCTCCATGCCATTATGGCACGGTGACGGTGCTGGATTGAACGGTCACTGCACCGGAGGCGTCTCCGCCCGAGCCGGCGAACAATCTGCCCGTTACCACGGCACCGTTATTCACCGTGATGGAAACCGCCGCCATGATATTTCCTTTGAAAACGCTGGTGGTTCCCAACGTTGCGGAACTGCCAACCTGCCAAAAGATATTTTTCGCCTGCGCGCCGCCGCTCAAGACGATGCTGGTTGCCGGGTCTGTGGTCAGCGTGGACGCCATCTTAAAGATGAAGACGGCATTCGCATTGCCATGGCCGTCGAGAGTCAAAATCCCCTGTGGACCCGTTCCCGAAATTCCACTCGAACTTCCATTCACGTAGAGGCCGGGGGCAAGCGTCAGGCCGCCAAGATTTCCCGGCAACGAGATTGCGTTGACTGAGCGGCTCACGACTTGGTTATATGCGGACAACAGGTCGGCTTGAGCATCAATCACGGCTGGGTCGTTCACATCAACCGTTCCGTTGATTTCGGAAGGGTCGATTCCCTGTGCGGAGCCCGGCGATAATCCGACATTTCCATTGATCTGGTCACCTGCACCGCTGATTCCGGCCGTCGCCAGAATTGCAAAGGTAGAGGCTGCTCCAAGATTAATTGATTTTGAATTTACATTGGGGTCTATCTGAGCGCCCGTCGTGAAGCTCCAGACATAGTTCGTCGCCAGTTTATTTTCTGTCAGGTCGCGGACACCCGTGGTGATCGTAGCCGTATAGAGAGTGTTAGGCTTCAGATTGTTTGCAGGGTTGAAAACTGCCGTGACGCCGGCGTAAGTCACAGCTCCGGACACATTAGTCGTTCCTTGCTTCAGCATAAACGAAGCGTTCCCGAGCGTTGACAAATCCATTACTTCATTGAAGGTCGCGGCAATATTGCCATTGATGGCAACACCTGTGGCCGTATTCGTAGGGATTGTGGAAATCACAGCCGGAAGCAAATCACCGACCAATGTGCATGGAATCCCTAATCCTTCAGTAATCAGGACGATGTTGGTGCCAGTATTGTCCGTCAATGCCACGACTTGAATATCGAGCAAAGCAGGTGATTCCGGCGGCAGGTTTGTCAGGTTCAATTTGCCTGTGCTGTCCGACTCCGATGGCGCACCAATGGTATCGTTAACCACGAGGCGATAATTTGTGTTGGGAGTCAGATGCGACGCCTGTAATCGAAAGCGCGTGGACTGTGCATCAGCTTGGATAGTTAGGTTTCCAACGGCGGCAGGAACAAACCCTGTGTTAATCATAGACCGTATGACGAGATATTTTCCTTGATCCGGATCGGACAAGTTCGCTTGCAGGACTATTTCGTCGCCTTCATTTACAATGTCGAGTTCGCGGACGTTACAGAGTGGGTCCAGCGCATCAGGCATCATTTTTACCGAGCCATTTTGGATTCGGCTCGATTTTATATACGAACTCGAATATGATCCTGTTGCACTCGTCGTGAAATTAGTGATGCTTACCGCATTAGTATCGTCACCAAGCAATGCAACCAAATGATAGGTTGTGTTGGGGTTCAAATGGGTCAGCAAAATATTAAGCGTCTCCGTATTGACATTCCCCTGGCTAACCAGCTTCACTTTTACCAGACCACTGGCATCAATAATCCCGAATCCGTCACCTGCCTCGATGCCAGTATTCATCATGGTCGTTTGTGAAGAAAAATCCACAACACTGGGTTCGGCGAACAAGGAGGGCGGCGAGAGAACTGCGACCAATAAGAGGCCAAAGGCTAGTTTCCAGATATTTGATGTTTTGTTTTTATTTACAGATGTTTTTTTCATTTAATTTCTTTCTCTTTTATTTTGTTAATTGTTTTGTTGCCGACACCGCTGTTCACTTCGTTTCAAGCGCATTTTCATTGAAGCGCGTTGAGTTTAAAATTTAGAGAGGCTTACGTTCTTGGCCTGTCGTCCTGTTTTTTCAACCGTCCTTTTCCACCGCAGATATACTGATGGATATATCGTTTTGTAGCTATCAGGTGTAACCAGAACATGCCCTTTGGTCGAAATTACTAAGAAGCCTTGAACTCCTATCCGCGAAAATTCCGCAATGAAAGGCACGCTTTACCGGCTTCTGTTCGGGGTAGGCGGATTAGTTTGGTTCACATGTCCGCGGATGAGCCATGTTCGTTGCATAGCTTCAACCAATCGTTCCACTTCGCGCATGGAAGTTTGTGTTTGTGACACTAACCCGGGAAGGTCTTTCGCCTCTTGACCGATGGCATCACTGATGGCAGGTAGATTAGTGCTCGCCTGCTGAAAATTATTTAACGTCACTTGAAGTTCATCCGCCGAACGATTGGCTTTGACGAGCAACGCCTTTAAATCATCTGCCATTGCCGGATCCGTCAACAATTCTCCCGCCGTGCCTTTGCCCGCTTGAATATCGGAAACCAATTGGTTCAATCGCTCTTGCGTCGCCATTAAATTCGTGCCGAGCATCGTCCATGTGTCGAGGCCACTACTGGCTTTCTTTAATATGCCCATCGCCTCGCTGCGCACTTCCTCCACCGCCGATTCCAGCGCACTTTGAAATTGTTCATTGCAGTTGATGGCGGCGTTTTTTTCCGGCAATGGCTGACCTTGGCCGCGCGTAATTTCAAAAAATGAATCGCCCGCCACGCCGAATTTCTTTTTGACGACCGCCGATGAATCCGCACGCACGAAACGAAAAAAATCGCGACGGATATTTGCCTGCGCTTCCATCCGGCCCGTTTCATCCACCACCACGTCGGAGACGGTCCCCACGAGCGTGCCCAAAAAATAAACTTCCGACCCCTGACGGATTCCCGCCGCGCCGGCCTCTGGCAAAACAATTCGCAGTGTTACGCGACTTTTGAACCACCGTTGGCTATGCCCCGCCCACATGACGGAGCCAATCAGCGCAATGATAATGACCAGCACAAATGTGCCGGTGATTTCATTGACGCGTCGAAATTTGAAGCGCTCTTCCATTAATTTGTCCGTGTCATCGCGTTTGTCGTCATGTGAAAGTTAAAAATATTTTTGGTCGGATTCATGGTCAGCCGTAAGTCAGCAGTGATACCACCG
>JAJPKI010000225.1 GCA_021323835.1 Verrucomicrobiota bacterium
GCGGAGAACAACAACAAGGTCAAGCCGGAGACGTTGCGGGTGAAGGAAGCGGTGGCGGGCACGGCGACTTCCCTCCGGCGCATGACGCCGAAGGCGCGCGGTTCCGCCGGGCCGATCATCAAGCGCCGTTGCCACATCAAAATTGTTTTGTCCGACGAATAATTGTTATGGGCCAGAAGACTAATCCAATCGGGTTGCGCATCGCAGTCAACAAGGACTGGCGCTCCAAGTGGTATGCCGGCAAGAAAGATTTCGGCCAGTTGCTCAATGAAGACCGCGAAATCCGCGAGTTGCTCAAGAAAAAACTGGAAACGGCCTCCGTGCCGAAGATTGTGATCGAACGCGCGACCAACCGCTGCCGCGTTACCATTTTGACCGCCCGGCCCGGAGTAGTTATCGGACGCAAAGGCGCGGAAATTGACAAAATCAAAGAAGAATTGAGCCGCAAGACCGGCAAAGAAGTTTACGTGGACATCGTGGAAGTGAAGCAGCCGGAATTGGACGCGCAATTGGTCGCGGAAAACATCGCGTTGCAGCTCGAACGCCGCGTTTCATTTCGTCGCGCGATGAAAAAAGCATTGCAGACGGCAAAAGATTTCGGCGCGGAAGGAATCAAGCTTCGTGCGGCCGGCCGCCTTGGCGGAGCGGAATTGGCACGCGTTGAGCAATATCATTGGGGTCGCGTGCCGTTGCACACGCTGCGCGCGAACATTGATTACGGATTTGCGGAAGCGTTGACCGTTTACGGCAAGCTCGGCATCAAATGCTGGATTTGCAAAGGCGAAAACAAACCGCAGAAGAAAAATGAACAGCAACGTCCGGCGGCTGAACCGCTGCCCGTGGCGAGCTGAATTAAATAGCCACGAAAGAACACAAAAAGCGCAAAAATAAAATGATAAAGACATTCAAAAAAAATTCTTTTGAGATCTTTGCGTTCCTTTGCGGCTAAAAATAATTTTTTAAGATTTTATGGCAATGCAACCGGCAAGAGTGAAGTTTCGCAAGATGCACCGCGGCAGTCGCACGGGCATCGCGCGCAGCGGCCATTTGGTCTCGTTCGGCGAATACGGATTGATGGCGCTCGAACGTTGCTGGATGGATTCCAAGCAAATCGAAGCCGCGCGTGTGGCGATTGCGCGCAACATGAAGCGCAAAGGCAAGATGTGGATTCGTGTGTTTCCACAAAAATCTTTTACGAAGAAGCCGCTCGAAACCCGAATGGGCAAGGGCAAAGCGCCACTCGAAGGCTGGGTGGCGGTCATCCGTCCGGCGAACGTGTTGTTTGAAGTGGACGGCATCACGGAAGCGGAAGCGCGTGAGTCCATGCGTTTGGCGGCCACGAAGCTGCCGATTAAAACCAAATTTATTTCACGGCATCACGTTGCCGCTTAATTGAGTATGAAATTTGCAGAATTAAAAGACATGACGCTGGTGGAGTTGTCGGCCAAGAGCCGCGACCTGCGCCATGAAATGTTCAACTTGCGTTTGCAGCAGGCGAGCGCGCAGTTGGAAAAACCGGCGCGTCTGCGCGTGTTGCGCAAGGACATTGCGCGCCTCGAAACAAGAATTTCGGCATTGCGAAACAAAGCGGCAAAATAATTGAGTATGGCTGAAGAAACAAAAAATTTACCGGCGCCCGGCAAACGCAAAGAACGCGTTGGCGAAGTCGTCTCGAACAAAATGACCAAGACGATTGTCGTCCGCGTCCAGCGCCGTTATCCGCACGCGCAATTCAAAAAAATTGTGACTGCTTACAAGAAGTTTTACGCGCACGACGAAAAAGCCGAGGCGAAAATCGGCGATACGGTGCGCATCGAGGAAACCCGGCCGTTGTCGAAATTGAAACGCTGGAAGCTCGTCGAAGTCGTCGAGCGCAACGAGCGTGAAGCCATTGCGGTTTAAAAGATTTTATGTTGCAAGTTCGTTCCAGTTTGGATGTCGCAGATAATACAGGCGCAAAAATCGCCTGGAACATCGGCGTTTTGGGCAGCAACCAGACGTATGCCGGCATCGGCGATGTGATTAAAGTTCACATCAAGGTTGCCGCGCCGGACGGCTCGGTGAAAAAAGGTGAAGTGCATGACGCAGTAATCGTTCGCACGCGGGATATTATCCGTCGCGCCGACGGTTCGTATTTGCGCTTCGACAGCAACGCCTGCGTCATCATTGACAAAGAATTGAACCCGAAAGGCACGCGCATTTTCGGACCGGTGGCGCGCGAATTGCGCGACAAGAAATTCATGAAAATAATTTCGCTCGCGCCGGAAGTAATTTAAGGAATTTTGAAAATGAAATTTCATGTTAAAAAAGGTGATGAAGTGGTCGTGCTGGCCGGAAAAGAAAAAGGCAAGCGCGGCAAAATCATCGCCGTGTTGACGAAGAAAAATCGCGCCATCGTTGAAGGATTGCACATGATTAAGCGCCACACGCGCAAGAGCCAGCAGCATCCGAACGGCGCAATTATCGAGCGCGAAGGCACGGTTCACATTTCGAATTTGAAAAAGGCTGAAGCACAAACTGAACAGGCGGCGACCGCATAATTAAATTTTTCACGGCAAAATCCGTGATTTGAAAAAATGAAAGCAAGACTTTACGAAAAATATAAGAACGACGTCGTTCCGGCGCTGAAAGAAAAGCGCAAATACGCGAACGTCCATCAGATTCCGAAGATGGAAAAAATCGTCGTGAACATGGGCATCAGCGCGTCGCTGGAAAAGGGCGCGATTGAAGACGCCGCGAAAGATTTGTCGCTGCTCACCGGGCGCAAGCCGGTCATCAGCAAGGCGAAAAAAGCGGTCGCGAATTTTAAGCTGCGCGAAAATCAGCCGATTGGCTGCCGCGTGACATTGCGCCGTGACGCGATGTATGAATTTTTTGACCGGCTGGTCGCAACGGCGTTGCCGCGTATTCGCGATTTTCGCGGATTGTCGCCGCGCAAATTTGACGGCCGTGGAAATTATACGTTCGGCATTGCCGACCAGACGATTTTTCCGGAAATCGAATTGGACAAAATCAAGCGGACGCAAGGCATGGACGTGACGATTGTCACGAGCGCGCCGACGAACGACGAAGCGCTGGATTTGTTGAAGATGATGGGATTTCCGTTCGCGGAAAAATAATTTTAGAATTTTATGGCCAAGAAATCCTGGATTGAGCGGAACAACCGCAAGAAAGAAACGGTGAAGAAATTCGCCGCGCTCCGTGCTGAATTGAAGGCGAAACGCGATTACGCCGGCCTGGCGAAATTGCCGCGCGACGCCAGTCCAACGCGCGTGGTGAATCGCTGCGCCTTCAGCGGTCGCCGTCGCGGTTATTGGCGCAAGTTCGGTGTGTCGCGTTTGACGTTCCGCGAAGCGGCGTTGAACGGTTTGATTCCCGGTGTGACGAAAGCAAGCTGGTAAAATTTTATGAGCGATCCGATTTCAGATATGTTAACGCGCATCCGCAACGGCGGACGTGCCTTGTTGCCGGCGATTGAATTGCCGCATTCGCGCATCAAAGAAAATGTCGCGCAAATTTTGAAGCAGCAGGGTTACGTCACCGACGTAGCGGTTGATGGCAAGGAAGCGAAGAAAATTAAAATCCGTTTGAAATACAACGGCAAGAAAAGCGTCATCGAAGGTTTGAAACGCATCAGCAAACCCGGTTTGCGCAAATACGTCGGCGCGACGGAAATTCCGCGCGTGCGCGGCGGCCTCGGCGTTGCGGTCGTTTCGACGTCGGAAGGCGTGATGACGGACGTGCAGGCACGCAAAAAAAATCTCGGCGGAGAATTGCTCTGCTATATCTGGTAAATTTATGTCGCGAATTGGAAAACAACCGATTGCCATTCCGCCCAAAGTTAAGGTGGAAGTGAAAGGGCAGAAAGTTTTAGTCGAAGGTCCGAAAGGCAAACTCGATTGGGAATTGCCCAAGCGCACGAGCCTGAAAGTTGCCGACGGCAAAATCGTCGTCAGCCGCGATGGCGAAGACGCGCAGGCGAAGTCATTGCACGGCTTGAGCCGCGCGCTCGTCAACAACATGGTCAAAGGCGTGACCGAAGGTTTTGTGAAGAAGCTGGAAATCCAAGGCGTCGGTTTCAAGGCAGCCGTTCAAGGCAAAGTCGTGAACATGACCCTCGGCTATTCGCATCCGATCAATTACAACATTCCCGACCAGATTAAGGTGACCGTCGAGGAAAACACGAAAGTGACGATTGAAGGGCCGGACAAA
>JAJPKI010000228.1 GCA_021323835.1 Verrucomicrobiota bacterium
GCCCGCGCCGTTGTCGACTCCGGCCAACGTTGACCCGGAAGAAGCGTTCGTCGCTTCCATTTCAAGCTGCCACATGCTGACGTTTGTCTGGCTGGCGTCCAAACGCGGATTTCAAATTGACAGTTACGAGGACGAAGCCGTCGGCACGATGACAAAAAATGAAAAGGGCGTGCCATGGATGAATTTGGTCACGCTCAATCCAAAAATCATTTATAGCGGCGACAAAAAGCCGACGCCGGAAGATGAAAAACAATTGCATCACCTGGCGCACGAGCAATGTTACATCGCCAATTCGGTCAAAACGGAAATTGTCGTTCACTCGAAATAATTTTGTGGCCAACTTCGAACTCATTCAATTTGCCCGCGCCGATGAATTGGCTTCGCGCGTCGCAGGTTTGTGGCTAGACGAAATCGAATCGGCCAATCGCGCTGGCAAAAATCATTGCGTCGCGCTTTCCGGCGGGCGCATCACTCAAAAATTCTTCACTTCAACCGTCGAGCAGGCCAAAGCGCGAAACATTTCTTTTGCTCGCGTCCATTTTTTCTGGGCGGATGAGCGTTGCGTTCTCCCAACGGATTCAGAAAGTAATTTCAAAATGGCGAACGACTTGTTATTTGCGCCGCTAAAAATTTCCGAAAAACAAATTCATCGCATTCTCGGTGAAGAATCACCAGAAGCAGCAGCAAAGATTGCCGAAACTGAACTTCTCAAGATTTCACCGGCTTTGGATTTAATTTTTCTCGGCATGGGCGAGGACGGCCATGTAGCGTCGCTGTTTCCGAATGCTTCTGCAAAAATTATGGACACAACCGCTTCATTTGCAGTCGTGGAAAATGCGCCGAAGCCGCCGCCGAAAAGAATTTCATTGAGTTTTGCAGCAATCGCGGCGGCAAAACAGGTCTGGGTTTTGGTTTCCGGCAACGGCAAGGAATCTGCTTTAATTGAATCGTTGAAAGCGGAAGGTAAAACACCTTTGGCACGAGTCATTCAATTGCGTTCGCACACAAAAATTTACGCGGACATTAAAATTTGAACTTGTAACCAAATGGTTATTTGCATAAAATTCACGGCGAAATCAAAACGTGGGGTGAACACCCCATAACGCGGAAAAATAAATTCGTTAAACTTTGAACAGACTTAAACGAGCGGGGTCAAAGTTACCAGAAGACGAAATAAGATTTGAGATTTCGCTGTTCGTTTAGGGTTGGCAGAGAGGTTTTGCTCGCGGCGCGGCTCGAACAGCGACCCCCAAGTTGGTCGCGTCGCCCTTCTGAGCGCCTTAGTGAAGGCGTATAAACCTCATCACTAAGAGAGGCCGGACGCAAGTCCGGCCTTTCGTTTTTTTAAAATTGATTAAAATTTCAGCGGACTTGTCCAAAATTCGGACATTGATAAAGCCGCGAAAATAATTAAACTTTCCGACGCATGAAACATCAGCTCGATTTCGAGAAACCGATCATCGAACTGCAAAATAAGCTGGACGACCTGCGCCAGCATCCCGAAAAGCATTCTTTGGGCATCAGTTTCGAGGAAGAAATCAAACTGATTGAAAAAAAACTGGCGGAAACGCGCCGGCACATTTTCACCAACCTCACGCCGTGGCAGCGTGTCCAGCTCGCGCGCCATCAAAAACGTCCATACACGCTTGATTACATCAAACTCGCGTTCGCGGATTTTCAGGAATTGCACGGCGACCGGCTTTTTGCCGAAGACCGCGCGATGGTCGGCGGATTTGCGAAGCTCGGCGAGCATCACGTCATGGTCATCGGCACGCAAAAAGGCCGGGACACGAAGGAAAATATTCTGCGTAATTTTGGTTCCGCACATCCGGAAGGTTATCGCAAAGCGCTGCGCCTGATGCGACTCGCCAATAAATTTGGTCTGCCGATTGTTACTTTGATTGACACGGCGGGCGCATATCCCGGTGTCGCCGCCGAGGAACGCCACATCGCCGAAGCGATTGCCGTCAACTTGCGCGAAATGACATTGCTTGAAGTCCCCATAATCGCCGCTGTCATCGGCGAAGGCGGTTCGGGCGGCGCGCTGGGCATCGGCGTAGCCGACCGCGTTTTGATTTTGGAAAATGCATATTACTCGGTCATCAGCCCGGAAGGTTGCGCGGCGATTTTGTGGAAAGACCGCGCGAACGCCGCAAAAGCCGCCGCCGCGCTCAAAATTACCGCAAAAGATTTACTCGATTTAAAACTTGTGGACGAAATTGTTCCCGAACCGCTTGGCGGCGCGCACACCGACCACGCGATGTCCGCGTCCAATTTAAAAACGCATTTGCTCAAGCACCTCGAACAAATTTCCATGCTGTCCGTTGCCGAACGATTGAAATTGCGCTACGAAAAATTCCGAGCACACGGCCATTTCGTCGAAAAAATTGACGTTGAAGCCAACAGCATTCCGCAAGCGTCGGCAGCTTAAAATTTTAAAGTGCTCTATCCGCTCACTTTCCATCCGATTTTCAAGGAACGCGTTTGGGGCGGACGCGAAATCGAAAAATTGTTCGGCAAAAAATCGCCGACGGGCAAATGCATCGGCGAATCGTGGGAAATTTCCGACCGCCCCGGCGATGAAAGCGTCATTGCCAACGGAACTTTTGCCGGAAAAACGTTGCGCTGGCTGATGGAAAAATTCCCGCTCGAATTGCTCGGTGACGCCAAGCCCGCAAATGGAAATCGTTTCCCCATTCTCTGCAAAATTCTCGATGCGCGGGAAAAATTATCGCTGCAAGTCCATCCGCCCGCGCATAAAGCCGCTGAACTTGGCGGCGAACCGAAAACGGAAATGTGGTTCATCGCCGATGCTGCGCCGGGCGCAGAATTGTTTGTCGGCTTGAAATGCAATTTAACTCGAAAAGATTTTGAGAAAAAAATTTCTGACGGCAGCGTCGCCGAATGTTTTCATCGAATTTCAGTCCGCGCCGGCGACGTGATGTTTTTGCCGAGTGGCCGCGTCCACGCAATTGGCGCGGGTCTTGTTATTTTTGAAATTCAGCAAAATTCGGACACGACCTATCGCGTTTTTGATTGGAACCGCGTTGGCCTGGACGGCAAGCCACGCGAGTTGCACGTCAAGCAATCGCTGGCGAGCATTGATTTCAATGATTTTGAGCCGAAGCTGGCTGAAGCGAGATTTGTCGCGGACGGAAAAATTCAAAAACGTTCGCTGGCCAAAGATTCGTTGTTCAGTGTCGAAGCATGGGAATTAAATTCCAGTGCAAATGCTTTGTTGAAGCCAAAGCAATTGCAAATCATTGCCGCCGTGACCGGACAAATTGAAATCAAAAATGAATCGGCAAACGTGAATCTTCGCGCCGGAGAATTTTGTTTGGTTCCGGCGGTTTTGGAGAAAACAGAAATGGTTGCGAAGGCAGATTCAACTTTGTTGCGAATCGAAGCAAATTAATTCAGCGACAAATCATCCGGCATTTGCGAGAGCAATTTATTTTTCCAGCCGCCTTTGCTCTTGAGAATTTTCGGCCAAAGCGCTTCGGGCGGTGTTTCAAAAACCAATTCCAGCGACGCGGGAAATGTCAGCCACGATTTGCGTTTCATTTCATCTTCGAGTTGTCCCGGCGACCAACCGGCGTAACCGGCAAACATCCGGACTTTTTTTGTCGGCGAAAACGACTCGCCGATGTCCACCAGTTCGTCGAGCGAATGGCCGAGCGCGAGATTCGGCAGCACTTCGGATTCGCCCATTGAAAAATCCGGCAACTCATTTGTGGAGATAAAATTGTCCGAGTGCAGAAAGCTCAACGCGGCGGGCTGAACCGGCCCGCCCAGAAACAGCGGCGATTCCTTGAGCGATTCCGGCAAATCGGCGACAACCATTTCGCCCACGGTTTTGCCGAGCGAACGATTAAGGACGAGGCCGAACGCGCCTTCTTTATTGTGCTGGCAAATTAAAACGACCGTCCGCTGGAAAAAAGAGCCGCCAAGCTGCCCGCTGTCGAGGAGCAACTGGCCTTTGAGAAATTTTCCGTTGTCGCCCATTGCTGGAATCAATGTGCATCACAAGTTACGATTCTGCAAAAATAAAAAACGCGGAGAAAAATTTCCTCCGCGTTCGTAATTTGATTTGCGATTAGAGCGATTTCACTTTTTTCACAATCGCCGCGGCGTCAATTCCGAAATGCGCGAGTAATTCCTCCGCTTTGCCCGAGCGCGGCAATCCGCCAACAGCGAGTTTATGGACTTTGATTCCTTCGCTGCTCAATTCGCCCGCCACTGCGTCGCCCAGCCCGCCTTCGGGATAATGGTCTTCGACGGTGATGACGGTGTTGTTGGTTTTTTTTGCGGCTTCGAGAATTGTGTTTTTGCCGAGCGGCTTGATGCTGTAAGCGTCAATGACCGTGATGCCGACGCCTTCCGATTTCAACTGGTCAGCAGCTTTCAACGCTTCAAACAGCGTGACGCCCGCGGCGACGACGGTAACTTTATCACCATTGCGCAAGACTTTTGCACCGCCAATCGGAAATTGCTCGTCGTTGTTGTAAATGACCGGAGTTTTTGGACGCGACGTGCGCATGAAATGAACGCCGCGATTCAGCGCCATTTGTTCTAGCAATTTTTCCGTGGCGACGGCGTCGCTGGGATACAAAACCACGCTGCCAACAATCGCCCGCATCAACGCCAAATCTTCCAGCGCCATTTGCGATGGGCCGTCTTCGCCAATGCTCACGCCGACGTGCGAGCCGACGAGTTTCAAATTGGCCTGGGAAATTCCCGCGACGCGGATTTGGTCCGCCGCGCGCGTGAAAAATGTGGCAAACGTCGAAGCGAACGGCACTTTGCCGCGTGTGCCAAAACCAACGGCAACAGCGACGAGATTTTGTTCCGCGATGAAACATTCGGTCGAACGTTCCGGAAATTTTTTGAAAAATTTATCCGCGTAAGTGGAATTTTTCGTGTCGCCATCCATTGCGACAACGCGCGAATCTGTTTCACCAATTCGCAGCAGCGCATTTCCGTAAGCTTCACGCGTGGCAACGTTGTCGCCGAGTTTGTAATTCGGCGCGGGAAAATTTGCCGGCGCGGATTTGGTCGGGTCGGGCAATTGCGTCGGCGCGGGAATCGGCACGCCCATTCCAGATTTTGCCGTCGGCTGCAATTCAGCAATCGCCTTCGCGGCTTCTTCCTTGTTCAGCGGCTTGCCGTGCCAGCCGTCTTTGTCCTGCAAAAATGAAACGCCGGCGCCTTTGTAAGTTTTGGCGATAATCGCGAGCGGCTTGTCGTCGAGGCCGACGCCTTGCAGCACTTCGATAATTTCTTCGATGTCGTGGCCGTCAATCACTTCGACGCGCCAGCCAAATGCTTCAAACCGTTTCGCGTAAACGCTCGTGTCGTGGCCGAACGCCGTCGCTTGCGATTGGCCGAGGCGATTGTCGTCCACAATCGCGATGAGATTGTTCAATTTATAAATTCCCGCGAGCGACGCGGCTTCCCAAACGGCGCCTTCGGCGATTTCGCCGTCGCCGAGCAACACGTAAGTGTTGAAATCCAATTTATCGAGGCGCGCCGACAGCGCCATGCCGCAGCCGATGCCTAAACCTTGCCCGAGCGAACCGGTGGCCACATCAACAAACGGCAGGCGCGGCGTCGGATGACCTTCGAGTTCGCTGGTGAACTGGCGGAGCGTCGGCAGTTCGCTGACGGGAATCACACCGAGTTCAGCCCACGCGGCGTAAAGCAGCGGCGCGGCGTGGCCTTTCGACAAAATGAAACGGTCGTTGTTGTAGTAATGCGGATTTTTCGGGTCGAACTTCATGTGCCCGAAAAACAAAGCGCCCACAACATCGGCAGCCGAACAGCACGACGTCGGATGGCCGCTGCCCGCGGCAGTAGTTTCGTTGATGGAATGAATTCGCAGTTGGTTCGCGATGCCCTTTAAAAGTTCAATGTCAGTCTCAATCATGGAGCGCACAATTTACGCGAGAAACGGGGAATGCCAAGAATGAAAATGATTTTTCGACGGTTGTTTGAGGTTTTCCGCCGCTTGCCCCGGGACCGGCCTGTTCC
>JAJPKI010000354.1 GCA_021323835.1 Verrucomicrobiota bacterium
AATGTAATCGGCACGTCGCCCGGCTGCATCGGTTGGCGGTCAATGACAGCCTTCTTGCCCAGTGCCGATTCAAGCAATTCAATCATTCGGCTCAAAGAAACGGTTTGCGATTCGCCAAGATTAAAGATTTCAAAACCAAATTCTTTTTTCGTGCAGGCAATAATCCCGTCGAGTGTGTCGCTAACAAATGTGTAATCGCGCGCGGCACTGCCGTCGCCGAAAACGGAAATTGGTTTGCCGGCGCTCATCAATTTCGCAAATTTGTAAATCGCCAAATCGGGACGCTGGCGCGGACCGTAAACGGTGAAGAAGCGCAGCATCGTCACATCCATTTTGTAAAGATGATGCCAGACATGGCCGAGCGCTTCGCATGCAAGTTTGCTTGCGGCGTAAGGCGAAATAGCGGAAACAATTGGATCGTTTTCGGAGAATGGCACTTTAGAATTTGTTCCATAGACTGACGACGACGAGGCGATAATGATTTTTTTTACGCCGGATTTTCGCGCGGCTTCCAAAACATTGACCGTGCCTTCGACATTCACGCGTTGGTAAAGTGCCGGTTCGGCAAGGCTGGGACGAACCCCTGCCCTCGCGGCTAGATGGATGACCTGGTCAAATTTAACGGACGAAAAAATTTCCTCTAATGCATTCGCGTCACAAATGTCGCCGTGGACAAATTCAAACGGCTTGGCGAGGGATTGGATTTCGCGGAGGTTGCGCTGTTTGAATTGCGGGTCGTAAAAATGATTTAAATCGTCAAATGCGCAAACACGGTGGCCTTCGCGCAGAAGGCGTTCGCAAACGTGCGAGCCGATGAAGCCTGCGCCGCCAGTGACCAAAAAATTCATCGCGAAACGCTAGCAATGACGAATCAAAGTGTCGAGTTTGCAAAACGAATTAAACTTTTCCGAAAACGCTGGTAATCGGTGCAGGAATTTTTGCGCGTGGTTTGCGGAATTTTGCGCGCATGGCGAAAAGCGGTTTTTCTAAAAATTGATACGACGCCCATGCGATGGCCAAAGTCGCTGGAATCCACGCAAACCAAATCGCGCCGAGCCATTTCGGCCACAGGACTTGCACCGCTTCCTGCCAGATATAAATCGAATACGAAAGCACCCCGACTTGAGCCATCCATTTTAAATTCAAGAAGCGGTAAAATTTCGCGCCGCTTTCACAAATGCTGTGGAGCAAAAGCACGACGAAACCAACTGCTTGAATGCCTTTGCCAAAATCAATCATCGCAGGCGCAAGCACCGCCGAAATGGCGACGGGAAAAATAATTGCGCCGTTTTGTTGAAACAATCGCTCCAGTTTTTGCCGCTGCGTAAAAAACAAAATTGCCGCCAGGCAGCCCCATGCAAGGCAATCGGTATAAAGAAAGGTGGAATAATTTTGAAAAAATAAAACCGCGTAACGGCTATAAAATCCGGTTGCGTAAATTATTTTGAAAGCCGTGGAGGAAAGAATGGTTAAAATTAAAAAGGCGACGCGCCATCTCGTGCTCAAAAAATAAAATGCCAGCGGCCAGACGACATAAAACTGCTCCTCGATGGACAGCGACCAGCAGTGCGCGCTGTAAATGTCGCCCGGCAAGCCGACTTTGGCGTCGTAAAAATTCCGCGTGAACGTCAGCAACCCCCGCCATGCCGATTCATGTTGCGCCGCGATTCCAAAAATTTGAAATATTCCCAACAACAAAACGTAACAAAAATACACCGGCCAAATCCGCAACGTTCGCCGGACGTAAAAATTTTTCAGGCTAATGCTTTTAAATTCCGCCTCTTCCGTTAACAACAGCCACGTGATTAAAAATCCGCTGATAACAAAGAAAAAACGCACGCCCAAATTGCCGTCAAAAACAGCGAGCCCAAGCCGCGCGTATTCTTTTGGAAAACCAGCCACCATCGTGCTGTGACATCCAAGCACGAGCATGATGCTCACCGCACGCCACCCGTTCAAAGATGGGAGAGCGCGATTGTTCACGGATTTTTCAATTTCCAAACGCAAATGTCGTTCAAATTTTGCCCGTCACGATTTGCTTTGGCTTCAATTTGATTGTCGCCGGATATTAATTTCACGTTGCGCCAGATGAAAACGCAATTTGTTGAATTGCTGTTCTTGCCAATTGAATTTCCGTTCACAAACAATTCAACTTTTTTCGCGTTGGAATAAATTTTCACGTCGGTCACAGAATTCGTGCGTTCAACAAATCGCCGGTCGGTGATATAAAGCGTCGGTTCGCTCGACCAATTGGCTTTGTAAAAATAAAATGCATCCTTTTTGATTTTGCGGTCGGCGCTGACGAGGCCTTTATCGTTACGCGCAGGCACGCCGCCTTCGTGGCGAACCGGGCTGGTGAAGTCAAACATGCACCACGCAAACGTCGCCCAAATGAACGGCTTTGATTTCAAAATCGCCCAATCCTGCTCATGCACGATGGCTTGCCATTCTTCAGGATGCCATTGGCCTTTCGTGTCGGGTTGCTTCGGATTTTGTTCATGCTGAAAAACATTTGCGCCCGCACCGTATTCGCTCACGCAAAATCCGCCGCTGCGGCTCGTATCGCGCAATTTGTCGAGCAGCGCGCTGAAATCATCCATCTCATTCGACTTGCCATACCAGCCGGGATAACGATTCCAGCCGAGCAGATCGGTGATTTTCGCCATTTGCGGAATTTTTTCTGCATCCGACATCACCGCCATAATCGTCGGGCGCGTCGGGTCTTCGCCGTGCGCGACGACGTTCAAGTCGCGCAACTCGCGATAAGGGTCTTCCCGGTTCGCGCGTTGTTCATTCGCGAGGCTCCAGACGAAAATCGAAGGATGATTAATGTTCTGGCGAATCAAATCGAGAAGTTGATTGCGAGAGGTTTCTTCAAATTGCGGCGTGCGATGAATTTCATCCACTTGCGGCAATTCCGCCCAGACCAAAATGCCCGCGCGGTCGCACAAGCTGTAAAAATAATCGCTGTGCTGATAATGCGCGCAGCGGATGCATGTCGCACCGATTTCTTTGATGAGCGAAATGTCCTCATCCAAATCCGATTCCGAAACCGCCCAGCCTTTGTCCCAACGGTCTTGATGTTTGTCCACGCCGTGCAATTCGTATTTTTTGCCGTTCAAGAAAAATCCATTCGTCGGGTCAACGTAATACGAGCGCAAACCGATTTGTTGCTCGACTGCGTCCCATACTTTGTTCGGCGAACGCAATTCCACAACCGCGTTGTAAAGATACGGGTCGAGCCGGCCATTCCATAAATGCGGCTTCGGCACAACCACATGCAGCCAGCACGGAACATCAATGGCATTTGTCGTCAGCAAAACATTTTGATTTGTCGTCGCGACCAATTTTCCTGCGGCGTCGAAAACATTCGCCACGACCATCACAGTTCCCGTGCGTCTTGAACTGCTGGAAATTTCCGCGGTCACGTCGAGCACGGCCAATTTTTTATTTACGCTCGTTTGCAACCAGGCGACGCCGCTGGAACCATGGTCGGTCGTCGTCAAATGCGCCGCGTCCGTGTAAATTAAATGCACCGGCAGATAAATGCCGCGGGAAACCGGAAAATCGCCGTCCAACGGCGCGACGTCCGGCCGCGGCGAATTGTCCACGCGCACTTGCAAATAATTTGTGCCGTCGGCAGAAAGATTCGTCGTGATTTCAAAACAAAATGCGCCGAAGCCGCCGCGATGTTCGCCAACCAAATTGCCGTTCACATAAACGTCCGCGACCAAACTCGCCGCTTCGAATTTCAGAAAATACTTTTTGTCCGGCTGCGGCGTGATGTCCAATTCGCGTTGATACCAACCCGGCCCGCGATAATAATTTTTTTCGCCAGCTTGTAATTCCTGCCAGCCCCAGCAATGCGGAATGGAAATACTTTGCCAATTGGTTCCGACCAATTCTGCGCGACCGATTGGTTCATTCGTCAGGTCGCCATCACCTTTGCAAAATTTCCAGCCGGAATCAATCAGCGTGTCCTCGCGGGCGAATAAATTGAGCGAGATGAACGCGGTGAGAAGAATTAAAACTTGGCGCATGAACCAATCATGCCAAGAACTACGCGGGCGGCAAACGCAAAGTCGAATCCAGCGGCTGCAAATCGGACAATTCTTTTTCGGGCGCGGTGCCACCAAGCTCTGTCAACTTTTCGCCAGCCGGACGAATTCTTGATTGATAACTCGAAGCGGCGCGGTTGAACGCTTCATTTGCTTTCGATAAGCCGTCGCGGATTTTTTCAAAATGTTCCGTGAAAACACAGACGCGCGAAAATAATTCCCGCGCCGCTTCGGCAATTTTTTGCGCGTTCTCCGTTTGCTTGTGTTGCTGCCAACTCACCGCAACCGAACGCAGCAACGCAATCAACGACGCCGGTGTCGCCAGCAAAATCTGGCGTTCCGCCGCCCAAACAATCAAATCCCGGTCGCC
>JAJPKI010000081.1 GCA_021323835.1 Verrucomicrobiota bacterium
CGAGCCGATGTGAAAATGCAGCAGCTTGAGGCAATGTGACAAATTTTCCGCCTTCAACATTTCCGTTGCGGTCAAAAGCTCGACCGTGCTCAAACCGAACTTCGCGTTTTCGCCGCCGCTTTCCGCCCATTTGCCTGCGCCTTTGCTCAACAGCCGCGCACGAATGCCGATGAGCGGTTCGACGCCGAGTTGTTTTGAAACGGAAATGATTTGCCGCAGCTCTTCCAATTTTTCCACGACCATAATGACGCGTTTGCCCAACTTAATTCCGAGCAGCGCCATTTTGATAAACTCCGCGTCCTTGTAGCCGTTGCAAATGATGAGGCAGCCTTGATGATTTTGGAGCGCCAGTCCGGCGAACAATTCCGGTTTGCTGCCGACTTCCAATCCGAAATCATAAGGCTTGCCCGCATCCAAAATTTCTTCAACGACTTCGCGCAGTTGATTCACTTTGATTGGAAATACGCCGCGATATTTTCCCTGATAATTAAATTCCGCGATTGAACTTTGAAACGCTTTGTTAATTGCCTCGACGCGATGGCGTAAAATATCTTGAAAGCGAATCAACAACGGAAATTTCAGGCCGCGCGATTTCGCTTCTTCAATGACGTCCGTCACGTCCACCGTCGCGCCATTTTCATGCAGCGGTTTCGCCACGACGTGGCCGGCATCGTTGATGTCAAAATACTTCGCTCCCCAGCGATGAATGTTGTAAAGCGCGCGCGCCGATTCGATATTCCAGCTCGCATTCGCGTCAGATGAATTACTCATTTCGTGATTTCAGCGAACGAAACATAAAAAATCCGGCGCGAAATGCAATCACGGGAATGAAAAATTTTTGAAACGTTGCGCTTTGCAGTTTGAAAAAAATCTGTTTTCATGCCGCCGTGCCAAAAACTTCGCTGAAAATAATCATTGCGCATTGCGATAAAATTCTTCGCATGCGCGAGATTTCCGATTATGACAGCGCGGTGAACGGCTTGCAGGTGGAAAATTCCGGCAGCGTTACAAAAATTGCCGCGACGGTTGATGCCAGCATTTCCACAGTCAAACTTGCGGTCGCGGCGAAGGCCGATTTGCTGATTGTTCATCACGGATTGTTTTGGAGCGCGCGCCAGCCGTGGACGGGAAAAAATTACGAGTTGTTAAAATTATGCGTTGAAAATGATTTGGCCATTTACAGTTCGCACTTGCCGTTGGATTTGCATCCACACTTTGGAAACAACGCACAACTTTGCGCCGCGCTTGAATTGAAAAATCTTAAACCATTCTTTGAAAGTCACGGTCAAAAAATCGGATTCAAATCGCAAACGAAAATTTCCAGAAATGAATTGGCAAAACGATTTGAGCGCGCGATTGGCGGAAAACCAAAAATTATTTCCGGGGGAAAAGAAGTTTGCGAGCGCATCGGCGTCGTCACCGGCGGCGCGGGCGCGGAATTGAAGCAAGCCGCCGCCGAAGGCGTGGACACATTTATCACCGGCGAAGGACCGCACTGGACCTTTGCGCTGGCAGAAGAATTGGGAATCAACGTTTTCTACGGCGGCCATTACGCAACGGAAACATTCGGCGTGAAAGCACTTGCATCGCATCTTTCCAAGAAATTCAAATTGCCGTGGGAATTTTTGGATTATCCAACGGGGCTTTAATTCAATTGCGCCAGCGCGCGTTCGGAAATTTTTTTTCCAATCGCCAGCGATGCCGTTGCCGCTGGCGACGGCGCGTTAACGACGTGCAAAATTCCTTTCGCTTCCTCAAAATGAAAATCTTCAACTAATTTTCCATCCCACGTCATCGCTTGCGCGCGCACGCCCGCGCCACCGGTTTCCAAATCGCTCGCTTGGATTTTCGGCACAAGTTTTTGCAGTGAGCGCGTGAATTCCGATTTTGAAAGCGAACGCCAGATTTCGTAACCGGCAATGCTTGGATATTTAAAAAGGAATTTCCATAAACCCGGAAATGAAAGCGATTCGGCAAAATCGCGGGCGTTGAAATTTGTCCATTTGTAACCTTCACGTGCAAATGCGAGCACGGCATTTGGTCCGGCTTCGATTCCACCATGAATCAACCGCGTAAAATGCACGCCGAGAAACGGAAATTTCGGGTCGGGCACCGGATAAATCAAATTGCGAACGAGAAATTGTCGCTCTTTTTTGATTTGGTAATACTCGCCACGAAACGGAACGATTTTGGCCGTCGGTTTTTGTCCCGCGGCTTTCACCAGCCGGTCAGCCTGAAGTCCGCCGCAGGTGACGACAAATTTTGCGCGGAAATTTCCAGCGGACGTTTCAATAATTTTCTCGCTGCCATCGGAAATAATTTTCTGAACTCGTGTGTTCAATTTGATTTCGCCGCCAGTTTTGCGAATCAATTCGCCGAGTTTCTCGCAAACGCCTGGATAATCCACAATTCCTTCCTGTGGCACATGAATCGCGGCAATGCCCGCCGCGTGCGGCTCGATTTCCTTGATTTGCTGCAAATTCAATTTTCGAAGGCCGAGCAAGCCATTGGCGTTTCCGCGTTCCCACAAATTTTCCAGTCGCGACAATTCACTTTCATCTGTCGCCACAACAATCTTTCCGCAAATTTCATGCGCGATTCCATGTTCGCGGCAAAACGCGACCATTTCTTTCAAACCGCCAACGCTCAATTTCGCTTTTTCGGAACCGGGTTTGTAATAAAGGCCGCAATGTAAAACACCGCTGTTGTTGCCGGTTTGATGCGGCGCAAGTTTGGATTCTTTTTCCAGCAGCAAAATTTTCAGCGACGGTTTTGCTTCTTGCAGACGATAGGCTGTCGCCAAACCGACAATGCCGCCGCCGACGATGATTGCGTCGTAATTCATTTCGGTTTTTTGCCACTTTGAAGAAAACCGATAATCATGGTTTTGCCTTCGGTCGCGACCATTCCAAGAAAACGGAAAATGCGCCGGAAAAAATTCATTTCCGGCCATGCAGCCAAAGTTTCTTTTGCCAACTTGTCAGCTTCGGAATTTTTGCCGAGTTCGCGCAAGCATTGCACTTTCAAATCAATCGCCTGCCGTAACCGGATGTTCGACATAAATGTCGCGTCGAGAAATTTGATCGCATCGGCAAATTTCTTTTCAGCCATTCGCCACTGCGCAAATTGAATCATCAACGCAACAGCGTCGGCTTCTTTTTTGAAATAGCCGGGATTAAACGCGCGGCGTTCCTCCGGCGTGTGCAACGTAAAGCGCTCTTCCTGAAAAATGGTGTAAAGGTCGGAAAATTTTTCCTGTTGCTTTTCCAGTTCTGTGGCGTGCTGTTCCAGATTTTTTAGCGCGGCGGATTTTTCTTCGGGTGTGAGGTTCATGGCTTCAATGATTTTTTTTGCAGAATCTTTGCGTTCGTCGAGCGTGAGCTGAAAAAATCGCGCCCAAAACGGCAGGTCGCGCATCCTGCGCGTCTTGCCTTTGCCGCGAATCGGCCGTAAATCAATCGGCAGGCGGACGTAACAGCCGGCCATCTCCCCGATTTGATGCACCCAGCGGTCGTCCCACCAATACGGAAAATGTCCCGGGAAAATATATTGCAGCGTCTCCAGCCAGCGCCGGCCAAAAATCGGATAGGTGCAGGTGTCGGCACTGGTCGGGTCGTAAGGACACGCAAGAAAAATTCCGTTCGGAAATTTTTTGGACGTATCGCGGATGATGTCGTCCCAGCCGCTCGTCATGAAACAAATATCATCGGCTAAAATCATGAAAATTTCCGCCGTCTTGCCGGAATTGCGCCAAAGCGTGTGCTGCGTTTCGCAAAGGCCGGAAGTGTTCGGGCCAATATGCCAATTTACTTTGACGCCGGCATCGTTTAACGCGCTGCTGTCAATCGCTTTGCGTGTGATGGCGTCGTCTTCATCAACGTAAAGCCAGAGCGAAACTTTGTCCGGTTGTGCCGTTGTGGATTTGAGCGCGGCAAAAACTTCGGTCAAAAATTCCGGCCGGCCGCGCGTGGCCATGATGAGGCAGATTTCGCCGCGATGGATTTGCGACTCGTTCATGCGTCGGCAAATTTGCGCTTGTCCTTGAGCGCTTCAAAATTTTCGGAGAACCATTTCACCGTGCGACGAATTCCCAGCGCGAGGTCGCGGGATATTTCCAGTTTGTATTTGTCGCGAAGTTTCGTCGCATCTACAAATTTTTCCTTCGCGCCGGTGTAACGATTTGGATTGAAGAAAACCTTGCCGCGAAATCCAGAAGCTTCGCTCACGGCCAAAGCCAATTCCTTGACACTCGTGCCGCCGCCGGGAGCGACGTTGACGATGTCGCGCTCGATTTTGGGCGCGAGGTCAATCAACGCTCGTGCAAAATCTTTCACGTCGGCGAAATCGCGGATTTGCGAGCCGTCGCCCCAGATTTCTACTTCCGGTAAATTATTTTTCACGGCTTTGACAAATCGCGCGATTAGCGCGCCGGGCACGTGCGCCGTCGCTTCGCAGAAATCGTCGCCTTCGCCGAACATCGCGGCGGGCACGATGTAACTGCCGTTCAATTTGAACTGGTCGTTGTAGGCGAGAATTCCCGTGGCCAACGACCGCTTCGTCGCACCGTAGGCATAAACGCTGCCGTGAATCGCGCCGTCGAAAATTTTGTCCTCGGTCATCGCGCTGGCCGAACTCGGATACGCGCACGACGCGCCCATGCCGATAAATTTCGCCTGCGGAATAAATTTGCGCCACGCTTCGAGCGCGTGGTTGTGGATGAGGTTGTTGACGTAAAATTGTTCCGCCGTGTGTTTTCCGGGAAATTCGCCGGCGGCTTGATAGCTTGCCAGATGCAAAATCAAATCCGCATCAGAATTTTTTTTGAAAACGGTTTCGGCATTTTCCTGGCGCGTTAAATCGAATTGCCGTTTGCCGAAGGCGAAAAAGGGAATGCCGCGCCGCTGCAATTCTTCCTGAAGATGTTTGCCGACAAAGCCTGTTCCGCCAGTGACGAGAACTTTCATTTAATTCATTATGGCCGACGAAAAAAATTTCTCAAGAACCGCATTTGGATTTAATATTTTTGTGCAGGTTGATTTGTTGGCTGTTCGCGATATGCCTGATGATTCAGATAAAGAGCAAGCAACTGTTGATTTCTTTCCGCCAATGCCTGGTTGCCTTGTTGCGTTGCCAAAGCGATAGCTTGTCGGGCGGCGGCGGCGGCATCGTCAAAGCGCCCGGTTTCAGCGTAGGCCGCGCCGAGCGTTCCAAAGAAGAATGGCTGTTGGCCTTCAGTTTGGCGGCAGGCTTCTTCGGCGAGTTTAACGGCACGAGCACCGTCTCTTTTGGCAGGGTCGGGATTGGTTGCCAATGACCATGCTAAATTATTATTTTCTTCCGGTGAAAGCGGCGCAAATTTTGCGTTGAGCCAGCAATTCAGAACAACAAGAATAATCACGGTTGCCGACAGCCACCAAAAACTTGCAAATCCTGTTCGCCGATTTTCTTGCGTTCGTTGCGGTTCAAATTTCCGGGCGTTGCCTGCGTCAAATCGCGCAATGATTTTTTTCCCAATAGCAATGCCTGGAAGTTCGAAAAGTTTATACCACAAAATGCTGAAAACAATCACTGTAAACCATGTGAGAAAAACTAAAAAAAGCACTATTGGTTCGCGATATTTGCTTAAAGGAATGAACCAGCCAAAGGCAAAGGCATAAACGCGGACAAGCGGTTCATGCAGCAAATAAATACTGTAACTCCATAAACCAATTTTCTTTAAAAGCGCCAATGTCATTGAAGGCATTTTGAAAACAGGCTTTGCTCCAGCTAAAGATTTGCCCAAGACAATTGCCGTCAGGAGCGCAAACAGCGGGAACATAAATGTTGAAACCGGCCGAATAAAATAGCTGCCAACGGCAAGCCATAAGATTGGCATTGCCAAAAAATTTCGGAATGGCAGCGGCTCGTTTTTCAAAAAAGCATCGGCAAGATAAGCACCGATGGACCAACTGAACCAATAGCCAAATGGTGAGTTTGAGCATTTCCAGACAGCATCATACAAGTTATTCCAAAAGTCAGTGTTCGGCATTACTTGAACAATTCCGTATGCCCCGCGAATTAAGAATTCAATAATGCCGACAAGTGTCAGCGTGCGTTTCCAACCTGTTTTAGCGACAAGAAAAAGCAGAACAGGATAAATCAAATATAATTGCGCTTCCACCGCCAAACTCCAAAACGAGCCGTTAAAACTCAAATAATCGTCATGCACATAATTAAAAACCAAAAACAAATGCGTTAGCGAAGTTCGCCAAACGTTGGCATCAAATTTCGAATGGCTGGCGTAAAGTAATGCAAAGAAAATCAGCGACACAAAATAAGCCGGATACAATCGGGAAAATCGTCGGATGAAAAACGATTTCCATTTTTGTCCTTGCTGCTGAAAACTCAAATGAATGCAAAATCCACTGACAACGAAAAAGATGGCCACGCCGGTTGAGCCGAAACTTAGCGGAAGAAAACAAAGAAACGACGTTGGCACTGAAAATTTTCTTGTCCAATCATCATTCCACGGCAACGCCCAGTGCCCATACGCTGCTCCCAAACTGTGATAAGCCAGAACCGCCAGAATCGCAATGCCGCGGGCGTAATCAAGAAGGTCAATGTGTTTAACCGGGCCTTTCGTCTGAGACATTTGAAAGGATGGTATAAAAGCGGATAAACTTATCCACCGAAAATATCTTACAAAATTTAACTCTGCCTAATTAATTAGTCGCCAAGAATCTTGCGCTTAAGCTTGACCTTTTTCAGGCCGTTGATGTTGTCCATCGCATTCTGGCCGAATTTTTTCTGCACCAAATCCAAATACGGCTGGTAGTTGAAATATTTTTCAAATGCGTTGTCACGGAATTGCATGATTTCGGCAGCGGTCAGATATTTCGTCGCCATCGGCTGGCAATCGTAGGACAGAAATCCGTAGCCCGCGTAGGATTCGGGCATTTTCATGTTCAGCTTTTTCGCTTCGTAATAAAGCGGGCTGCCGGGCAACGCCATACACGCGTAGCCGTTCCACATTTCGGTGCAAAGTTCGAGGCCGAGGTCGAGCGTTTGCTGCATCGTTTCCAGCGTGTCTTCGGGCAAGCCGAACATGAAGTTGGAAATGATATTGATGTCGGCGTCGCGCGCTTCCTGAATGACTTTGCGGATGTTGACTTCCTGAAATGTGCCTTTCGTGACTTCGCGACGAATATTTTGGCTCGCGGCTTCGATGCCCAGGCAAAACCAGCGCATACCGGCCTTGCGGAACAATTCCAAATATTCTTTGCGGAGCGTGTCCACGCGGCTGTAACTCCACATGCGCAATTTTTCGCCGTAACCGCGTTCATATAAACCTTTCAGCAACGGCTCGTAATAACGTTTATCGAGGAAAAACATTTCGTCCACGAGACGGACGGTGTTGACGCCGTGTTCCTGCAGCTTGTCGAATTCTTTCAGCATCAATTCCGGCGACCAGTAGCGCATGAAATTGCTTTTATTCGACGGCACATCGTCCGAGTAGTCCGTCCGATTGACGATGTTGATCATGCAGAAATCGCATTTGAAGCGGCAGCCAAGCGAGGTGTAAAGCGCGGCGAACGGCGTTTTGTATTGGTCCTGAAAATCCGCGTGCCACAAATGCGCGCGATACATGTCGAACGGCTTGTTTTTATACGGCAGCAAATCCCACGCATAACCCGGCATGTCAATGTCCATGCGTTCTTGCGGAACAACTTTTTCGGGCGCGTTCAGAACGACTTGGCCGTTGTTGCGCCAGCCGATGCCTGCGATTTTCGGCATGTCGCCGTTCAGATTCGACGCGAGCAAATTGCGCAACGCATAAACGCCTTCACCGATGAGCACGATGTCAATGCTCGGATGCGATTGCAAAACTTCCTTCGGCAACGCGCTCATATGCGAGCCGACAAATGCAATCGGATATTCCGGATGCGCGGCTTTGAGATAATCTGCGAGCTCAACTGCACCTGTCATGTTTGTCGTGCCGGAACTCGGATTTTGACCGTAAACGACGAAGCAGACGAGACGTGGATTTAATTCCGCGATTCGTTTCGTTGCATCTTCAGGCGTGAGACGTTCGGCATCGGCGTCCAAAATCGCCACGCCATAACCGGCGGCGCGGCAGCTTTGCGCGAGCAGCAAACTCCATGTGGGCGTTTCGATGGCGGAATAATCTTTCGACAAATCCTGATACACGCGCTTGGCGGAATTCGGATTAATGAACAAAACGTCGAGTCTGCGATTCATAAAACGAACGGGTTTACTTCAAAAATTCTGCGGCAGTTTTCGCCGCGCTCTTCGCGTCAACGCCGGCGAGGCCCTGAATGTAGCCGCGTCCGCCGTTTTCGAGAAAATATTGGTCGCGAACGCCGATGCGTTTGACCGGCTTTAAAATTTGCGCGTCGGCCATTGCTTCGACAATCGCGCCGCCCATGCCGCCGCTCAAGAAATGTTCTTCGAGCGTGATGATTTTTGAATACGGATTCAAAACACGCTTCAAAACCGCGCCGTCAATCGGCTTGATGCGAAACGCGTCAATGATGGCGACATTGTGGCCTTGCTCGGCGAGAATTTTTTTAACGTCTTTCGCAATGTGCGTCGCAATTCCCGATGCGATGATGCAAGCGTCTTTGCCTGATTCAATTTCGACGATGCCATCCTGCATGAAGCGTTTGTCGCCGCTCGGATAAATGTCCGGCAAAAACGCGCGGTCGAGTCGGACGTAACGCAGCGCGGGCTTCGTGTAAGTCAAATGCGCGGTTTGCAAAACGGTTTCGGTATCGCTCGCGGTGAGAATTTCAATTCCGCCGAGCGCGCGCATGCATGACAAATCTTCCGTCGCATAATGCGTTGGACCGGCGTCGTTGTAACTGTAGCCGACGCCGTTGCCGATGATGGTCACCGGCAAAAACATTGAGGCGATGGCCACTTTGATTTGTTCGTAGCAACGCAGCGTCACGAACGGCGCCATCGCGTAGGCGTAAACAATTTTTCCGCTTTGCGCCAAACCGGCGGCCACGTCCATCGCATTCTGTTCGGAAATGCCCGCGTGAATCAATTGGTTTGGCAATTCAACACGGAAACGGTCGAGCGCTTTTGCGCCTAAATCAATCGTGATGAAATAAATGTTCGGATTTTTCTTCGCCGCGAGAAAAACTTCGTCAATAAATGCGTCGCGCGGGAGAATTTTTGGTTTTTCAGCTTTGTCGCTCATGAAAATTCGGA
The DNA here is from genome assembly GCA_021323835.1 of Verrucomicrobiota bacterium. Lineage (GTDB taxonomy): Bacteria > Verrucomicrobiota > Verrucomicrobiia > Limisphaerales > UBA11358 > UBA11358. The sequence continues at coordinate 9,217 of JAJPKI010000081.1, forward strand.
ATTGAAATTAAAATTTAAGCAGCCACGGCTTCGAGTTCTTTGCGCGCGGTAGCAATTTGTTCGTCGTTCGGCATTTTGTTGTGCCAGTCAGGACGATTTTCCATGTAGGAAACGCCTTTGCCTTTGACAGTGTTGGCAACGATGGCGACCGGTCCTTTGATTTTACCGGAAGTCGCTTCGGCGAGCGCCTTTGTCACTTCTTCGATTGAATTCCCGTTGATTTCAATTGTGTGAAATCCGAACGCCTTCCATTTTTCAGCCATCGGGTCGAGCTTCACGCATTTTTCCGTGTGGTCCATGATGATGCATTGGTTGCGGTCAATCACGACGACGTAATTGTCCAAATGATGATGCGCGGCGAACATCGCAGTTTCCCACGTCGAGCCTTCATAACATTCGCCGTCGCCGATGATGACGAAGCTACGAATGTTTTTGCCGTCGCGTTTTGCTGCGAGGCAATGTCCGGCGGCGATGCCCATGCCGTGGCCGAGCGAGCCGGTGATGGCTTCGATGCCGGGAATTGTCGGGTCGGGATAAAAACGGAATTTGCCATCGGGCTTAGTGAATTTCAGCAACTCGCCTTTGGGAACGAAGCCGAGATCTTCGAGAATCGGATAAAGGACCATTCCGGCGTGGCCTTTGCTGATGAAAATGCGGTCGCGCGCGGGGTCTTTCGGATTTTGCGCATTGTATTTCATGAAGCCGCCGTAAAAAAGCGCGACGACCATTTCAACACACGACGACGACGACGGATAATGCCCTTTTTTGGAGCGCACGACCATTTCGAACGCCTCGCGGCGAAGCCATGCGCATTTCTTTTTTAATTCAGTCAAATTCATATATTGCCTGTCAAAGGAAAATGGACGATTAATCTGCCCTAACTTCGGAAAAATTCAATAAAAATTCGCGTTAAGATTTGGTCACGCCACTTTTTATAAAATCCGCCGGTTGCTTGATGCCAGCACGCAAATAATCGGACGGAATTCGCTCGCCATCGGCCTGCGCCTGCAACATGTCGAGCAAACAATGAAAATCAAAAAGCTTGAACAATCGCTCGCGCCATTTCAGGCAATTGTCGCGCAATTGTGGGTGCCGCGCCATCGCCTGTTCGAGAATGGATTTGATTTGACCGGACTGAACATTTAGCGCGTCCACTTCTACGAGACATTCATCGAGCCACGGATATTCAAAAATTGTGTTCGGCCCAATCATCGGCACCCCAAGACATGCGTATTCCAAATGTTTCGGCAAGGCTGCGTTGTGCAATCCGCCGGAGGCAATCACGTAACGGCTTTGGCGAATCAATTTCGTGTAATCTTCCCACGAAACCGGCGGATGGCCGCCGGAAATTTTTCGCCAATCGTAAATTTTGAAAGCGCTGTCGAATTGCGAAATCAAATTCATCAACCGCTGGCGGTCGTAATAAAGATTTGCGAACGCATGCCGAAATGACGAATAAATATCGCGCATCAACCAGACGCCGACGGTGCTGCCGGTAAGCGTGAAATCAAATTGGATTTTTTCGTCCGCAAGCGGCAGCGAAGCCGGCACGATGGAATATGGTAAATAAAGTAATCGCTCCGGCTGAAATTTTTCGGCGCGTTTTTTTTGTGCGCGGCTGAAATCCACAAATGGCGAAATGGCCAGCGCTGGAAATCGCAACGCCGCGCTCGCAAGCGCATATGGGCTGATTGGTTCCGGCTTGACGAAAATCGGCGGCGAGGCGGTGACAAATTTCGATTCGCCGAGCCGGACGGCGACGCCATTATACATGCGGTTGATGATGTAGCTCGCCTCGCGCGAAAACCATTGCGGGATAATCCACCAGTCGTCAATGATGATAGAAAAATTTTTCCGGTCGCGCAGCAGTGGAAAGATTTCTTTTAAATCAGATGGCCGAAGCCACATTAAAATCACGTGGACATCGCTTTTTAAAATCCGACGCAGTTCTTCGAAATTTTTTTCATCCTTGCGGCCTTCAAATAAAAAGACATTCGCGCCGCGTTCGCGCAACGCGGCTGTTTCCGCGCGTGGATAAAGAATTTCGCGACACCGAAAACCACCGCAAATCCAGAGCGATTTGTTCAGTGACAGTCGGTCGCGGGACATGACAAATCAAATGCCGTTCAGCAAATCGCAGAGAGCTTTGATGCGATCGGTTTCCAAATCAGGATAATTGCCGATGTAGGCGCCGAAGAAATGGACGTGGTTGACCTTCGGATATTTTTTGTATTCGTTGGGCATCATTTTGCGCATGAACGGCTGGCGCAATTGATTGCCGCCGCCGGAAGTGCCGCGGCGAAATTCGATTTTCCGTTCGCGCAAGGTTGTTTCAATTTTGTCCCACAATTTTTGCTCGGGCTTTTTTAAAACCAAAGTGAAAGCGTAATTGCAACTGCCTTCGCGCTCGAAATCAGTGAAATATTTTTTCGGGTCGAGATTGTCGAGGAAGCAATTCAAATTGCGCGTGCGCTTTTCATTGTTGGCGTCGAGGCGTTTCAACTGCGAGCGGCCCATGACAGCGTTAATTTCCGTGCTGCGGACGTTGTAAGCCGGAAAGGCGAAGATGAAATCGGGATTCAAATCCGGCCAATCGGATTTATATTTGGCCTTCAGCGTTTCATCTTTGATTTCGCGAACCATGCCGTGCGAGCGGAACATGCGAATCAATTCGTAGAAATGCGAATCGTTCGTGCAAACCATGCCGCCTTCAATCGTGCTCATGTGATGCGCGTAGTAAAACGAAAAGTTCGACGCAAATCCGAGCGAGCCGAGCTTTCGTCCTTTGAATGTCGCGCCGTGCGATTCGCAAACGTCCTCGATGAGCGGAATGTTTCGCTTCTGTAATTCATCGAGCAGAAGTTGGTCGAGGCCGTTGTAACCCAAAATGTGCGTAAGAAAAACCGCGCGGGTTTTCTTGGAAATTTTTTTGACGACTTGCTTCGTGTCCATGCCGAGCGTGCGCGGGTCAATGTCCACGAACACGGGCTTAAATCCATTTTGCACGACCGATGCTATGTCAGAAATCCACGTCAACGTCGGCACAATGATTTCGCCGCTGCCGAAACGCTCGCGAATCGCGGCCATCGTGATTTGATTCGCCGACGAACCGGAATTGACAAAGACGCTGTGTTTGACGCCAACCCATTTCGACCATTCTTCTTCGAACGCAATGACATTTTTCGATTGCGTTAAAATCGGGTCGTCCTGCTGGAGAAATTTGATGACCGCATCTAAATCCTCGCGCGTGATGTTGTTGGACATCAGCGGCCAGTTGCGCAGGTCGGCCGCAGAAATTTTATTTTTTGTCGCCATATTGGGTTGAAATTGTGCTAAATCCGTTGCCGTGTTCCAATGATTTTCGTTGAAGCAAGCGGCTATTCCAATTCTTGAAACGCTTCGATTTTTCGCTTGGCCCGTTCTTTATCGTGCTTCGCGTAATCTTCTTCGACGTCGAAGAAAATGATTTGGCTGCCGGAAAATTCAAATTCAAACGGCACTTCAATCAGTTTGGAAAATTGTTTGCGGACTTTGTTTTGTTTTTCCGGCGGCACGAACAGCAAAATAAATCCGCCGCCGCCCGCGCCCAAAAGTTTTCCGCCAATTGCGCCGGCTTTGCGCGCGTCCGCAAAAAATCCATCCACACGCGCGTTGGAAACTTTGTCGCTCAATGCGCGCTTGGCCAGCCACGCTTCGTGCAATAATTTTCCGAACGGAATCAAATTGCCTTTGCTGTTCAAAATTTCGCAGCTTTCGTCCACACAATCGCGCATCCGATGCAGCAAATTCGCGCGCTCGGACATGCTGGCGACGTAACTCGATGCGACATTTGACGCCGTGCGTTTGATGCCGGTGTAAAAAAGCATCAAATGCGAATTTAATTCTGCCAAACGTTCCGGCAGCAACGTCATCGGTTGCACGGTAAAATCGTTGTTCGGCAAAAAGCTGATGCGATTGACGCCGCCATAAGTCGCGCAAACCTGGTCTTGCGACCCAACGGTTTCTTTCAAAATATCCTGCTCCAAATGGATGCTTTGCTCCGCCAGATTTTTTTTATTAACCGTTCGACCATGAAGTGCGTGCAGGGCGTTGAGCAAACCGACCGTGAACGACGAACTCGAACCCATGCCGCTGCGACCGGGCAAATCGCCGTCGTGATGAATTTCCACGCCGCGCTTGATTTTCAAAAAACGGAGCGTCTCGCGCACGGACGGATGCTGGATTTCATCAATTTTATGGCAGTCTTCGATTTTGGAATAAACGACACGAATGCGATGCTCGAAAAATGGCGGCAAGTAGCGGCACGTCAGATAACAATATTTGTTAATCGTCGCCGCCAAAACCGCGCCGCCGTGCTGACGATACCATGCGGGATAGTCCGTTCCTCCGCCGAAGAACGAAATGCGAAATGGCGTGCGGCTGATAATCATGATTTAAAATATTGCACGTTGTCGCGGATGAATTGTTCCGCCAACGGCAAAGAGTCAGGCGTTCCTATATCCAAAAATGGCGCGTCCGTCACGCAAACTTTCACACGCGCCTTTTGCGAAATGAGTGACGGAAAAACTTCCGTTTCAAAACTCAACGGCGATTTCTTCGGAAATTTTTTAATTACCGAAGTGCGAAACAAATAAATTCCGGCATTGATGACTCCCGCGCCCGGTTTTTTTTCGTTGAAACCGGACAAATCGCCATTTGCATTTTGTAAAATCGTCCCGAACCGTGAAGCGTCGGAAATTTTCACGCCAAGAATCGCGCCGGAAATTTTTTCATCGTCGAGCGATTTGAAAAATTTTTCTAATGGCGCAGGCGCGAGCGAATCGCCGTTCAAAACTAAAAATGCTTCGGCACTTTTTTCTTTGCGAATTGCATTCAAAAATCCGCCCGCCGTTCCGAGCGGCGAGGTTTCAGGAACACATTTGACGCGCACATTTTTTATCGGCTGCGATTGGAAATGTTTTTCAACCGTTTCCGCCAAATAGCCGGTGGATAAAATGACATTTTCAATTTTTTGCGCAGCTAAATAGCGAATAATCCATTCGACAAATGGTTTTCCGGAAACCGGCGCCATCGGCTTGGGCAAATCGCCGAGCAAATGTTTAATGCGCGTGCCAAATCCGCCGGCCAAAATCACCGCCGTAATTTTTTCAGGCGAAATGCTCACACATTTGAATAAATCGTGTTTCGCAAAATGGTGAACGCTTTGATGAGTTCCACGATGCCGCGATCCAAATTCCATTCCGGTTTGAAACCAGTGCCGGCGAGACGCGCGTTGCTGACGATGTAATCGCGTTTGTCGGGGTCTTCGCCAATGGGCGCTTCGACGAAAACAAATTTCGGCAAATGTTTTTGAATCACGGCGCACAATTCCAATTTCGACAAATTCGCATCGTCGAGTCCGACGTTGTAAGCTTTGCCTTTCATTTTTTCAAAATTGGCAATGCCATGCAAAAACGCGCGCGCCACGTCGCGGATGTGAATGTAATTGCGTTTGAAATGTCCTTCGAAAATCAAAACCGCGCGGTCATGAACGGCGCGATAAACGAAATCGTTCACGAGCAAATCGAGTCTCATGCGCGGCGAGCAGCCGAAAACGGTCGCGAGACGGAAACTGATAGAATTTTCGCGCGCGAGCACGGCTTCTTCGGCTTTCACTTTCGTGACACCGTAAGTTGAAATCGGGTTGAGCGGCGTTTCTTCGGTGCAGAATTTTCCTTTTTCGCCAACGCCATAGCCGGAATTCGTGACGGGCATGATGACCCATTGATTTTTGCTCGCGAGCCGACAAATCATTTCAACCGCTTCCTGATTGGTCGTTTTGGTCGCAATCGCATCGGTGTTACAGAGCGGCACGCCGACAAGCGCGGCCAAAGGAATTATCAAATCGGCTTTTGCGACGAGTGGCTTTATCAATTTTTCTTCGCGGCAATCTCCGCGCACGACGGAAAATTTTTCGTATTGGCAGCAATCCATCAGCGAGCTTTGGTTGAAATAAAAATTGTCGAGCACGGTGACTTCGTGACCTTGCGCGAGCAACGTTGGAGTGATGACCGAACCGAGATAACCGGCGCCGCCGGTGATGAGCACTTTCATTTTTTGTTTTCGATGAGTTTTGGTTTGCGTGTTAAGAAAAATAAAATTACGGACAGCAAAATGGCGACGCCGATGGCCGCGGCGGTGACGTAAAGCGGCTTGCTGGGCAAATAGAAATAAAATTCCACGGTGTGCTCGCCTGTAGGCAGATAAATTCCGCGCATGATAAAATTGGCGCGGAAAATCGGCGTGTCTTTGCCGTCAATAAATGCGCGCCAATGCGGGTCGTATTTGTCGTTGAGCAACAATACCGTCGGCGTCGCGGCTTTCGTGTTGAAAATAATTTTCTTGGGCGAATACGATTTGAATTCGACCGTGCCGGAATTTTCATTTGTGCCAGGCGGCGTTGGCAGTGCGTCGGCAACCAAAACCGTTTGCCACGGGTCGAACGCCGGCGAGGAAAGTTTTTTTAACACGAGAAATCCATTTGTGCCGGCACTGCCAAAAACTTTCATGTCCAATTCATCGAGACCGTTTGTTGAAAATGATTTCAATTCTTCCGGCGTGATGGTTTGCCAGTTGGAATACAATTTCGCGCGCGGCAATGCGCCGGTGAATTCAAACAGCGCGCAACCGCCGTTGTCGTTGGTCGCGACGGTCAATTGTTCCAGCTCGCGAATTTGTTCGACGCCGGCTTTGGGCACGACGTCAAATCGCTGGGCGATTCGAAAACGTTGTTTATCCCGGTCAAGCCCCTCGTTCAAAAATTGCAGCGTATTTACGCTCATCGCTTGCCCGGATGCGTCGGGAACTTGAATCGCCATCGGCCCGAGAAAATAACGGTTGTTGGATAATTCCCAATTCAACAATGGCGAGCGCACAGCCATGCTGAAAGCCATCATGTCCGCCGCTGGACGCGGATTTTGCACGTAGTCGAGCGATTGGATATTGTAATATGGAAACAATTGCTGAATCCATTCGATGCGATAAAGCTCTTCCCATGCGTCGTCGTATTGTGGCAAATGCGCCACGCCGCGCCACGGCAAATCTATCACGCGATGGTCATAAGCTTTGTCGCGTAGAAAATCCACAACGGGATTGCTTTGATATTTCACCGGATAATTCCAATGGACAATCCATGGCAAATCCGCGCGGCCCAAATCAATCACCAAAAATGCGCCGAGCAAAAATCCGCCGATGCGCGCGCGTTTGCCGGAAAAAATTCCGGCAGTGACCATCGTGACAAGCAAAATCGCCGCCGCAAAAAATAAAAGGAACCAGCCCGCTTGGGAAATGCTGAATGATGCGATTTCATTTGTGTCGCCGGCTGCGTGGACGACTTCCAGATATTTTACGAGCGCCGATTTGTCCGAAATGTAAACGAACCATGCAAAAACGCTGGTAAGAAATGCCAGACCGCAGCCCAAAATCCATTTACGGTCGAAGCCGCGCGCGTTGCGCCACCAATTTTCAAATTGCGCGATGGAGGATTTTACATTTGTTCCAGCCACTTCAAGGTAGCGACGGCTCAAAGCGTGAACGCCGTAGGCAAAAATAATCAGAAATGCCCACGAAAAAATGCTCAGGAATTTCGTCGGATTGCGAATGGATGAGGCGTAAGGCAATTCGTAAAACCAGCGATAAGGCAGTCCGCCGAAAAATCCAAATCGTCCGAATGACATCAGCAGCGCCCAAATGGCAATTGCCGCCCAAAACCAAATAATTTTCCGCTGCGGGTCGGCAAAAACGGAATCGCGTTTGCGAAATGCCTGCGCGATTGCCCAAATGGCGATGAGACAAACCAAAATTCCTTCATATTCGCCGCCGCCGGAAAAACGGATGAAGTAATAATTTTGGTCCGGCTCAGGCTGGCTGCGGTCGCTCGCAAAATACCTGTCCCATGCCGGCGACCGACCGACTTTGCCCCAGTAATTTCCGCCGCGATAACTGTCGCCAAGCCAGCTCGCGTCCTTTGGCGTGTCCATGCGATAACCGAAAAGCCCCGGCACAAAAAGAGCGAGCGTTTCGATTTTTGGCTGGCTCCATTGCGTCGCAAAATCCCATTGTGCAGCTTTTTCTTCCGCGGATTGGCCGGTGCCGGCGCTGGCGGTGCTAATGCCTGACGAACCGAGTAAAGTAACAACAGTTTGTATGGCAATAAATCCTGCAAAAATAGCAATGACCGCAATGCTCAAAATGCCGCTGCCAATTTTAATTAAAAATGGTTTGCCTTCTTCAAGCAGCGCTTTAACCAAAACAAACGCCGCGATGAACAAACTATAAATCGCGCCGTTGTCCGCGCCTTCGGCCACGTTCATGCCCACGGCCAAACCGGCTAGCGCAATGCGCGTCCAGCGCGTGAGCCACGGAGTTTCCGGCGTGTTGGAAACGAGCAATGCCAGCGCAAAATACGTCATGCCGATGGCGATTTGTTGCGACGCGACACCCCAGCACGCGGTGGAGAAATATGCGGAGTTCAACATCACCGCCAAACCGCCAAGCGTTGCAGCGAGCGGCGATAATTTTAATTGGCGAAAAAATGTCCACGCGCCGAGGCCGAGAATAAATAATGCAATCGCCGGGAAAAATTTTGCGAAATACGCCGTGTTGCCCGTGAGCGAATCCAAAGTCCATTTCACGAGCGCAGTCGGCGTAAGCGAAAATCCGCCGGCGTTGCCGCCGATGCCGTTCAAGTCGCCCCAACTGCCGGTAAGCGAGCCAGGCAGCCGCACGTAAGCGGCATTTTGCTGCGCGAGCGGACCGTCGTTGGAAAAGTGGACGTAATCCGGCGCGAAACTTTTCCAAAACAGCACCAGCAAAATTCCCAGCAGCAACCACGGAGTAAAATCTCCGCGCGATTTGGCTGCGGGCGCTGGTTTGGCAGTTTTC
>JAJPKI010000167.1 GCA_021323835.1 Verrucomicrobiota bacterium
GCACGGCGATGTCGTTCACGCAATGGTTCACCAGATCGGCCCCCACCGTATCGTGCTTGTTCATCGCGAAGGCGATTTTCAATTTCGTGCCCACGCCGTCCACACTGGAGACCAGCACCGGCTCGCGATATTTTTTCACGTCCAGCGCGAACAGACCGCCGAAGCCGCCGACCTTTCCGAGCACCTCGCGCCGATGCGTGGACGCGAGCAATTGCGGCAGCGTCGCCTTGACCTTATTTCCCAAATCAATATCCACGCCGGCGGCGGCGTAAGCTTTTTGTTTCATGCGGTGGAAATTAAATCGTGAAATGCAAATGCGCGCGAGAAAATTTCTTGCGGACTTGCGCTCGGCTGGCGCTTCAATCAGCATTTGCAGACGAAAATCCAATACAGCTACAACCATCAACGCGGCATGTTTCAACAAGGAGAACAACTCGTCGCCGTGCAAATAACGGCGAAATTTTGACGTAAAATCAATAAAAACCCTTGTATTTACTGTATAAAACCAAGAATGAATAATTATGTATTTTTCTTGGTTTCGATGTTTACTCATTAGCGCTTTCATGCGAATCTTCTCGCATGTCTGAAATCAATAAGAAAGACTCTACGAACGAACTTCCGATGTATGACATCGAAGAAGCAATCAACATCGTTATTACCATCCACGAAAAAGCGCTTGAAACGGCGTCCTTGCCCGAAGTGGCCAAAGGATGCGGATATGCAAATCCAACTTCCACGCCCTTTTATCGCCGGATTGTCGCAGCGCGCCTTTTCAAACTTTTAAATTCACCAAAAGCTGAGTTAACGAAAAGCGCTTTAGATTATTTGAAGCCAGACACGGATGACGCGAAGCAAAATGCTTTAACGCAGGCCATAATGGGTATCAAAATATATGCGGATATTGTTAATCAGCATATTGGTAAACGAATAAATATAGATTTGGTGGCAAACAAACTTGAAAAAGATACGAGCTTATCAATAACAAAGGCTTGTGCAAAAACATGTGCCACCGTATTTGCAAGTTCCCTTAAATTTGCTGGATTCATTTCATCCGATGGAACTGTTGCTATGCCTTCCGGCGGCGCTACACCAAAAGTTCCAGTAGATGAAACTAATTCCAAACCAGAAAAAGATAACGAGCTTAATAGCGATGAGGAATCTCAAATCCAAACGCTTTATTTGGACAACAGTCGTAAACGAAAGATAACTATAAAGGCTCCATTCACGGTGACTAAAGATGAATTGGAAAGAACACGAGCTTGGCTTGGATTCGTGCTAATTGTGCAAGAAAACAAAACTGATTCGGAGCCTCAATAATTTTTGGCGGTGCAATTGCATCGCCGCTAAACAAAAACCAAATGAAGGAAATTATGAATAAAAGGGCATCGAGCCAAACCGTTCTGATTACCGACGGATGCGGCGAAGATAAAAGTCCTGTGAGAGTGTAACTTTTCAGGGAAACTCTCTCACAGGGCGAGGTGGTCTCGCAGGCTCCGCGTGGCTAGAACCACGCGGGGCTTCCAGTCGTAACGGAATCACGGCTGGAAACTGGGGGCGAAGCCCCGCAGTGTTTGATAATACGTTTGAAATACTGCCATAAGCTTCTTCGCCGGTCAAGCATAGAGTCCATAAACATAAGGAAACTGGTATGGCAAAACGCAACCAGACACGTCCGGGTTATGTCCTAATATTTCGCCCATGGATTCATCATCCAGTAACGAAACAGGTCATTTATCCGAAGCGAGGTAAAGTTTTTCCCATTTGGGTCAAAGCAAATGGAGAACAACTTAACTTGAGCTTAAATTAACAACCGGCCGCGCAAGGGAAAAATTTCCTTGCGCGGCCATTTTGATTTTAAATTGAAATACAGTCAGGCAATCTGTTTTCTTCGATGAACAAACGCGCGCTCATCAAAAAAATCGTCGCCAAACTGGCGGACGAATTGGAAACCTATTTCCGCGCGGCGCAATTTTCCCGCGCCGAGGCCACGCACGAGTCGAGCAAGGCGGAGAACAAATACGACACGCGCGGCCTCGAAGCCTCTTATCTCGCCCGCGGCCAATCCAAACAGGCGGCGGAAATCAAATCCGCCATCGCCGCATTTGAAGAACTGCCCGCAAAGAAATTCGGCGCAGACGACGCAGTTGACCTCGGCGCGTTGGTGGAATTGGAGCATGGCGGCGAACGCAGTTTTTATTTCATCGGCCCGCGCGCGGGCGGCACGGAAGTGTTGCACGACAAACGCGAAATTCTCGTCATCACCCCGCAATCGCCGTTGGGCGCGCAACTCGTCGGCAAGAAATCAGGCGAAAGCTTTCAACTCGTTTTAGGCGGCGCAAAACAGACGGCGAAGATTGTGAGCGTAGAATAGTTGTCCGCAGATTTCACAGATTTACACAGATGAAATTAAAATCTGCGAACATCGGCGCAATCTGCGGATTATCTTCGCCGCCGTGAGAAACGCTGGCCGCTGCTGGATTTAATCAACGGCCGTTGCGTAGTGGAAAATGTGGAGCCGGAAGTTTTGAATGTGGCCGGCTTGGAATTTTGCGAACGTTCATCCCGTGAACGCTCATCCCGCGAACGCGTCGCGGGTTGACGAGATTGATTCTGACGCGACGGCTGCTGACGTGATTGTTGTGGGCGCGGCGCAGTCACCTTGCGTTCTTCGACTGCGAGTTGGAAGTCCACTTGCTTTTTCACCGTGTCCACACGCGCCACTTGCACGGTGACGCGGTCGCCAAGGCGAATCATCCGGCGCGAGCGGCGGCCAACAAGATTGCGGCGCGCTTCCTGAAAGACATAAAAATCGTCGTCCATCAACGACAATGGCACGAGGCCGCTCATCGCGAGGCCGGTCACGTCCACGAAGAAACCGAAATTGCGCACGTCGGTCACGAGCGCGGGATATTTCACCGGTTCGCCGGAGGCGAGTTGCGCGTTCAGGAAGGCGAACAATTTCACGTCCTTGCTGTCGCGTTCGGCGTCGGCGGAATTGCGTTCGGTCACGGAAATGTGTTCGGCGATTTCCGCGAGCGCGGCGGTCGAGCCGGGATTTTTATCGAACAACGCGCGATGCACCACGAGGTCGGCGTAACGGCGGATGGGTGACGTGAAATGCGTGTATTTCTTTTTGGCCAATCCGTAATGGCCGAGCGGCTCGACGGCGTAACGCGCGCGCATGAGCGATTTGAGAAATCCAATCTTGAGCGCGGGACCGATGGGCAGCGTGCCGAGCTTTTGCAACAGTTTCTGCACTTCGGCGGGTTGGCTCAAATTGCCGCACTGAACAAAATGCGCGAGAACTTCCTGGCGGTATTCCTGCAAACGGCGCGGGTCGGGCGCTTCGTGGATGCGATAAATCGCGGGCGTATGCTGGGTCATCAGGCGCGTCGCGACCGCCTCGTTCGCGAGCAGCATGTATTCCTCAATCAACTGGTGCGACACGTCGTTCTCGTTTTTCTCGATGCGCAGAATTTTTCCCTTGTCGTCCAAACGGATTTTCGTTTCCGGAAAATCGAGGTCGAGCGAACCGTTCTTGAAACGGTGCTTGCGAATTTTTTGCGCGAGCTCGTGCGCGTGATGAAGCATTTGCTCAATCGGGTCGTTGGCCGGCGCACGTTGAAGAATCTTCAGCACTTCGCCGTAAGCGAAGCGGCGTTGCGAATGAATCACGGCGGAATAAAATTTCGTGCTCAACACACGTCCGTCATTCGTCACGAGAAATTCGACGCACTTCGTCAGGCGGTCCACGTTTGGTTTGAGCGAACACAATTCATTGCTCAACGCTTCGGGCAACATCGGAATGACGCGGTCAACGAGGTAAGTGGAATTGCCGCGTTTGCGCGCCTCCTCGTCGAGCGCGGTGCCGGGCTTCACGTAATGCGACACGTCCGCGATGTGAACCCACAGCCGCCATTGCTCCGGTGAAACGCGTTCGAGACAAATCGCGTCGTCAAAATCTTTCGCGTCGTCGGGGTCAATCGTGATGACCTGATGCTTGCGGCAATCCGTGCGGCCCGCGAAATCTTTCGGGTCAACCGTCGTGCCGATGGCATTTGCTTCGGCTAAAACGGTTTTCGGAAAATGCAGCGGCAAATCGTATTGGCGCAAAACTGAAAGCATGTCCACGCCTTCTTCATCCGGCGCGCCGAGGACTTCGATGACTTCGCCTTCGGGATTGGAATTGGTGGATTCCCATTCGCGCATTTCAACAACTACTTTGTCGCCGATGCGCGCAGGCCGGCCAACGTCGCGCGGCTCAGGCACCAAAATGTCGTGCGGAATTCGCGGGTCGTCGGGCGTGACAAAAAGAAATTGCCGTCCGCGATGCAGCGTGCCGACCATTTGCGTGCGCTTGCGTTCCAGAATGCGGACGACGGTTCCCGTTTCCTGCGCGTCTTCGCCTTGAAAATTTTTCCGCCGCACATCGCGACGCACGAGCACACGGTCTTCGTTCAATGCCGTGCCGGTCGCGCTTTCGGGAACGGCAATTTCTTTGAGGCTCGCATCGTCCGGCTGGAGAAAACCTTTGCCCGCGCGGTTCATGCGGATGCGTCCGGGAATCAAATCCGCCTCGCGCGGCAGGATGTAACAGTTACCCTTGATGCGCGCGACCGCGCCGGATTGTTCCAACTGGCGCAACACGGCCTGCAATTCCTGCTGGCGATTGGGCGAGAGCCGGAGCAGCCGGAGCAGTTCGGGCACATTCGCCGGAACATAATCTTTTTGCCCCAACAACCGGATGATTTGGTCTTTCATGATGATTCAGTTTCGCCCCAAGGCGGATACAGAAGAAATTAACATGCAGAGTCTGAACCATCCAATCGCCAGCCGCAAGCTCGACATCTTGACGCTCGCGGACAAAACCGACAGACTCGTTTCGTAATTGGGAAATTTCTACACCAACTATACAGTGAAAGGGTCGAGTCAGCAGGCCATTGTCGCTGTTTTGGCCGGGCGCTCTGCCATCGTCACTCCAGAGAAGGATGGCTGCGTCGTTGTCTTCGATGAACAGTCTGACGAGCAAGATTCTGCGGTTATCAAAGAGTTCGCCTCACATCTTTCGCACGAGCTGCATTGTCCCGTTCTAGCCGTCCTCAATCACGATGACGACATTTTTTGGTATCAGCTCTATTTGAATGGCGAGTTAGCTGACGAGTATGATTCATCGCCTGGTTACTTCGACCCATCAGCCGAGCCATCTGTTCCAGCAGGTGGGAACGCGAAGAAGCTTTGCGGCGCTTTCGGTGCTGCCCCCTTCGCGAAAGTTGAGAACATTCTGCGGAAGGATGGATACACGTTTGCAATCGAACGGCACACTGACCTTGTTCGCGCTCTCGGCATTCCAGCTTTCGGAGTTGGCGCGGGGTTTGGTTCTGTCGCCGACGGAAATCTGCCGGAAGGTTTGGATGAGGACAGCATTGTAAGAATTGGTGAGTCGGAGGCATCAGGCGGCATCACCTCTTACACGGAGTATAAACACATCATTACGACTGACCCGAAAGTTCGAAACGGTGAACCATGCATTCGTGGTTTGCCGATTGCAGTTTCCGATATTTTTGACTACGTCGCAGCAGGCATGAACCCGGAGCAAATCATTGCCAAGCATAACGAACTTACAGTTGAGGATGTGATGGCCTGCATGCTTTATGTGGCGCATCACTATCCAAAAAAATCATGATTCGGAAAAAGGTTCTGCCTTAACGACCGACAGCTACAAATTTTCCCGCTGATTGCTTTCCTTGACCTCGCATTTCAAAGGCGCGAAACTGCGCTGCATTATGGCAACCAAACAAATCATTAAACCGAAAAATTCACCCACAGCCGTCGGCCCTTACAATCATGCCGTGCGCGTCGGCGACCTGCTGTTCTGCGCCGGACAAATTCCGATTGACCCGAAGGACGGCAATCTGATTTCCGGCGACATCAAAGCGCAAACCGACCGCGTGCTGCAAAATGTCAAAGCGATTTTGGACGACCAAAAATTGACATTCGCCAACGTCGTGAAATCCACGGTGTTTCTGACCAACCTCAACGACTTCGCGGGCATGAACGAGATTTACTCGAAATATTTCACGGAAAATTTCCCCGCGCGCTCGAGCATCCAAGTCGCCGCGTTGCCCAAAGGCGCGAACGTGGAGATTGAAGTCGTCGCGCACTTCTGAATCATGCCTGTCGGAATTCAAATTCTCATCGCTGCGCTCGTAGGCGCAGCGATTGGAATTGTTTTCGGCTGGCTCAAATGGGGCGGCAAGCGTTCCGATTTAAGATTGGAACATGAATTGCGCCAACAAATCACGCAGCGCGAATCGGAATTGACGCAGCTTCGCGGACAAGCTTCCGAAGCGAGCAACGCGCGCGCCGCCGCGGAAGCAAAACAAGCCGCCGCGGAAAAATTATTGGCCGAACAACGCGAATTACAGGCCAAAGCGCTCGCAGATTTGCGCGATACATTCAAAGCCTTGAGCGCGGATGCGTTGAAACAATCTGCGCCGGAATTTTTACGATTGGCGGAACAGACGTTCGGCAAATTTCAGGAAACGGCCAAAGGCGATTTGGCGCAACGGCAGGAAGCGATAAAAACTTTGGTCGAGCCGCTGAAACAGCAATTGGAAGTTTATCAGAAACGTTTGCAGCAAAGCGAAGCAGTTCAATCGTCCACGCTTGGCGAAGTGCGCAAGCAATTGGAATTGCTCTCGCAACAAAGCCAGTTACTCACGAGCGAGACGCAGCAGTTCCGCATGGTGCTGCACTCGAATCAGGCGCGCGGGCGCTGGGGCGAAGAAACGCTGCGGCGCGTCGTCGAAGCGGCCGGCATGAGCGCGCATTGCGATTTCACAGAGCAAACAACGGCGGGCGAAAACCGTCCGGACTTGATTGTGAAATTGCCGGGCGACCGATTTATTATCGTGGATGCGAAAGTTCCGGATTTCGATTTTCTCAACGCGCTTGAAACGGCAGATGCAACGAAGCGCGCGGAGTCGCTTGCAGTGCACGCGACAAAATTGAAGGCGACCATCAAAGCGCTCGCCGATAAAAATTATCCCGGTCAATTTCCAAATGCGCTGGATTATGTCGTGCTGTTCGTGCCGGCGGAATCACTGTTCAGCGCGGCGCTGGAGGGTGACCACGAATTAATCGTTTGGGCGGCGGAACGGAGAATTTTACTGGCC
>JAJPKI010000098.1 GCA_021323835.1 Verrucomicrobiota bacterium
ACGTCGCTGCCGCGCAAAAGAATTTCGCAATGATGGCTCGAAACCGACGGGTCGGCGATTTGAAACGTGTTATCGTCCACGCGGCCGACCGTGGTGCGCTCGATTTTTAATTCGTAAGCGCGGCCGGTCATGCCTTGATTTTGGATAACAAGTTTTGCCATTGGCTTTTGTAAATGGAATTATGAGCGCGATGCGTTTCAAGTCAAACGCAAATCTCGAAATGCGGAAAAAATTTATCCGCGCAACTCAATCAATTTTCTGAATTCTGCGAACAATGACGTTGAATCATGCGGGCCCGGCGACGCTTCGGGATGATATTGCACGCAAAAAATCGGTTTCGTCTTGTGCCGCATGCCTTCGACGGTTTGGTCATTCAAATTGATGCGGTCCACGGAAATTTCTTTCGACAAACTTTTTGAGTCAACAGCGAACCCGTGATTTTGCGACGTGATTTCCACTTTGCCGGTTTCCAAATCTTTCACCGGTTGATTACCGCCGCGATGACCAAATTTCAATTTGAAAGTTTTTCCGCCAAACGCCTGTCCCAAAATTTGATGGCCGAGACAAATTCCAAAAATCGGCGTGCCGGAATCAACGAGCGTTTTCACTTCGCGAACGATGTAATCCAACGCCGCTGGATCGCCGGGACCATTCGAGAGAAAAATTCCCGCCGGTTTCAATTTCAGTGCGTCCTGCGCGCTCGCTGTCGCCGGCAAAACGTGCGTGGCAAATCCATACTGCCGCAGTCGCCGCAAAATATTGTATTTCATTCCGTAATCGAACGCGACAATCGGAATGTCCGCTTTCGGCAACGATTTGTGAAAATGCTTCGCGTCGGCAATTTTATTTCCGCGAACCAAATCGAACGCCGCGCTTTGCTCGTCTTTTTCGTCCCAGCGAAACGCTTTTTTATGCGTGACTTCTTTGACGTAATCCACGCCGACAAAAACAAATTCTTTCGCGCGTTTGACGGCTTCCTTTTCCGAAATGTCTTCTGTGGAAATAAATCCGTTCAACGCGCCGCGCACACGCAATTTTTTCGTCAACGCGCGCGTATCAATTCCTTGAATTCCTGGAATTCCATTTTTTTCCAGATATTCCGCGAGCGTAAAATCTGCGCGCCAATTGCTGACGACCGGCGAGAGTTCGCGAATAACAAATCCCGCCGCGTGTGGTCGCCATGATTCCACGTCCAGTTCGTTGACGCCGTAATTGCCGATGAGCGGATAGGTCATCGTGACGATTTGGCCTTTGTAAGACGGGTCAGTGAGAATTTCCTGATAGCCGGTCATCGAAGTATTGAAACAAACTTCGCCGCACGCGAACGCGCGCGCGCCAAAACCTTGACCGTGAAAAACCGAACCGTCTTCGAGCGCGAGAATTGCTTTCATCAAATGCGCGGAAAGTTACGCGAGAATTTTGTCCGAAGCAAAATGTTTCACGCGGAAACAAGTTCGGAATTTTCCGACCAAACGATTTTGCCGCAAACAATCGTCGCCATCGGCTTGCCTTTGAGCTTCCAACCGTTGAACGGCGTGTTCTTGGATTTGCTCGCGGAATCTGCCGCGCGAAAAATCCATTCTTCATTCAAATCAAAAATGGTCACGTCTGCGTCCGCACCGACGCTCAATGTTCCTTTATTCAAATTCAGCAGTCGTGCCGGATTCACGGTGAATTTCGCTATCATGTCCGCGAGTGAAATGCGTTTCGTGTGGACCAATTGCATCAGCGAGAGCGCCAATTCTGTTTCCAAGCCGGTGATTCCAAACGGCGCGTAATCAAATTCGACCTCTTTTTCGTAATCGCAATGCGGCGCGTGGTCGCTGCACAGAATTTCAATCGTGCCGTCGGCCAATCCTTCGAGAATCGCGTCGCGGTCTTTGGCCGAGCGCAACGGCGGATTCATTTTGAAATTCGTGTCGTAATTCGGCCAAGCCGGCAACTCATCGTTTTGCGAATCAGCGAGAATTGCGCCGTCGCCATTCCAAAATTTTTCGCTTCCGGCAATTGCCGCGTCGGTCAGAACAAAATGATGCGGACAGGCTTCGCCGGAAATCGGCACGCCGCGTTTCTTCGCTTCGCGAATCAGCGCGACGCTGCCCGCCGCGCTCAAATGCTGGCAATGAATTTTTGCGCCGGTCAATGCCGCGAGCAAAATATTGCGCGCAACAATCATTTCTTCACCTGCACTTGGCCAGCCGCGCAAGCCGAGCGCAAGATTCCAATAACCTTCATGCATCACGCCGTCGGTCACGAGCGAGTAATCCTGGCAATGGTCCATCACCGGCAAATCGAACATCTTCGCATATTCGCACGCGCGACGCATGAGGTCGTTGTTTTGAATACAATGACCATCGTCGGTAATGGCCACGACACCGGCTTTTTTGAGCGAGCCGATGGAAGCCAATTCTTCACCGGCGATATTTTTTGTGATTGCGCCCGCGACAAAAAGATTCACGACGCCTTCGCGTTCGGCGCGTTCGCGGATGAGCGCGACGGTTCCAGAATTATCAATCGTCGGCGAAGTGTTGGGCATACAAACGACGGAAGCGAATCCTCCGCGCGCGGCGGCCAAAGTTCCAGTCGCCAAATCTTCTTTAGCGGTTTGGCCCGGCACGCGCAAATGGACATGCAAATCAATCAGGCCGGGACAAACAATTTTTCCCGTTGCATCTAATTTTTCGGAATCTTTCGGCGCAGAAATTTTTTTGCCGA
>JAJPKI010000199.1 GCA_021323835.1 Verrucomicrobiota bacterium
ATGATGTCCTTCGGCTGACGAACGCTGTAAAGAATTGTGATTTTGGTCGGTAATTTTCTACGCGTCGCCTCGCGCACGAATCCGCGGAACGGCGTCACGCCCGAACCGCCGGCGATGCAAATTAAATCCTTTTCATAAGCAGGCAGAAATTTTCCGACGGGCGGAATGACAAATAATTTATCGCCGACTTTCGCCCAATCCACGATGCGCGTGCCCATTTTGCCGTCGCGTTTCACCGTGACTTCGTAAAAACCGCGGTCTAGTGCGCAAGACGAGAGCGAGTAAGCGCGTTTGTAATTCGTCGTGTCCGGCCAGTAGAGCGTGATGAATTGTCCGGTCTTGAAATCGGGATTGTGACCGTCCGGCCATTTGAGGCGGATGGTTTTTGTGTCGGGCAATTCCATCGTCGCCGTTTCGACAGGCATTTCTAAAATTTCTTTGGGCATAAATTACTGCTGCAAATTATTGAATTGCATTCAAACGGGCAATGACTTCCTGCGCCAGCAATTCATACGCTGCAGAACCGGCGTTGTATTTATCGTAATGGATGATGGGTTTGCCGAAACTGGGAGCTTCGGCAAGTTTCGTCGTGCGCGGAATCACTGTTTCAAAAACTTTTGTGCCGAGCAGATTGCGGACTTCGCCGACGACTTCGTTCGACAATTTCGTGCGGCCATCGAACATCGTCATCACCACGCCGAAAATATCGAGACGCGGATTCACGGCGGCGTCGCGCAATTGGCCGAGCACGCGGTTCATCATCGAAATGCCTTCGAGCGCGTAATACTCGCATTGCAGCGGAACCAAAACGCCGTCGCACGCAACAAAAGCGTTGAGTGATAAAATTCCGAGCGACGGCGGACAATCAATGACGATTAAATCGAATTGCTGCGACTCTTGAACCGGCTGCAACGCGCGCGCCACGGCGGTCAAATGGTTTTCCGTTCGCGCCAATTCCAAATCGGCGGCGCACAAATCCACTTCGCTTGGAATTACAGAAAGATTTTCGTAAGTCGTCGGTTTGATTTTTTCGAGCAGGCTGCCTTCGCCGAGTAAAACACGATACGCGCTCGCGCCTTCAATTTTTTCCAAGCCGACGCCGCTGGTCGCATTTGCCTGCGGGTCTAAATCAAAAAGTAAAACTCTTTTGCCGAGCGCAGCGAGGCATGCGGCAAGATTCACCGACGTGGTGGTTTTTCCGACGCCGCCTTTCTGATTGGCGACTGCGATGATTTTAGTTGGCACTCGCGGAATTAAATGAAAATCGCGGGCACGTTTCAAGCGCGCACCGCGAATTTCGAATCGGAAAATTTATTAGCGAGAAAAGTTAAAGCTGGCCTGTTGGGCAAACACGTTACCGCTGCTGCCAAAAAGCGGCTGCAAACTGGATGGCGCGCTGTTGCTGATGCTGTCGGCAAAAACATTCACATTTGGCGCAGGCGGCTGCGACATGCTGTTCAGCGCCACTTGATTTGGAACCAATGATTCAGACGACATGGCCGTGCTTGGAAATAACGAAGCTTGCGGCGTTGTTTGATCGGATTGTTCGGCATAAACGATTCCGAACAACAGCAACAAACACAGCGCTGATGCAAATGAACTGGCAAATGCTGGTTTCATTTCAAACATTTGCATGAAGCGCAGATACCACGGCGTCGCGCTTTCGGCTTCGCGTTCACCGGCGCGGATGCGCGCGATGACCTGGCCGGAGAACCGGTTGAAATAGCCCGGCGGCGGAACTTCATGCCGTTTCAGCGACAGCAACTGCCGCAACGATTCAAAATTTTCGTTCTCGTTCATACTCACACTTACTTTTTCAGATAATCCGACAAATACGACTGCAATTGTTGCCGCGCGTAAAACAACCGCGACCGCACCGTGCCGATGTTGCAATCCATGACCTTCGCAATTTCCTCGTGCGATTGCCCCTGCACATCGTGCAGCACGACGACCAATCTATGAGGTTCAGACAGCTTGAGCAATGCCTCGTTCAATTTTTCTTGCAGCTCGTTTAAACCCGCCTCCCGGCGCGGCGTTTTCTCGGAAACCAGCGCCACCAAATCCGGGTCATGCTCCGCCTGAAAATCAATGTCGTTCAAGCTCATCGCCTGACGATTTTTCCGTTGTTTCAGGAAATTAATGGTTTTATTGACTGCAATCCGGTAAAGCCACGTGTAAAAACTCGAGCCGCCCTTGAAGGATTTCAGCGCCGAATACGCCTTGATGAACGATTCCTGCGCCAAATCATTTGCGTCCTCGTGATTGGACGTCATGTGGTAAATCGTCGCGTAAATGCGTTCCTGATAGCGCTTGATGAGCTCGTCGTAAGCTTGCAAATCGCCCTGACGCGCGCGCGCGACCAATGCGGATTCGTGTTCCGGCGCGGGCGTCTCGGACTCGCGTTCGATGGGTTCGGCCTTAATCATGCCTCAAACACAAACAGCCAAAGTCTCGATTTGTTGCGCAAGAAAATCGGTAAGATGGGAAAGCCCTTCCGTTCCGTCGTTCTTCGGCAAAACTTTCAACGCCGTCCGCGCCTGCGCCAAATACTTTTCCACCACCTGCAGCGACGGCTCAAA
>JAJPKI010000238.1 GCA_021323835.1 Verrucomicrobiota bacterium
CAATGAAGCGTTGCGCGGCCGAAAAGCTCTCGTCGTGGACGACGACGCGCGCAACATTTTCGCGCTGACGACCATTTTGGAAAATCACGAAATGGAAGTGGTCAGCGCTACCAACGGCAAGCAGGCCATCGAAATTATCCAGAACGACCCGGAATTGAGTGTCGTGCTCATGGACATCATGATGCCGGAAATGGACGGCTACGAAACGCTGCGCGAAATTAGAAAAATTCCTGAATTCCGCGCGCTGCCGATTCTCGCGCTCACGGCCAAAGCGATGAAAGGCGACCGTGAAAAATGTTTGGAAGCCGGCGCGAGCGATTACATCGCCAAGCCGGTGAACACCGACCAATTGGTTTCGCTCTTGCGAGTTTGGCTTTACCGCTAAAAGGAAATTGAAAATCAGAAAATAAATTCATGAACGCAACTCTCAACAAACCGCCGATTGAAAAATCCGCGCGAGGGCAATTTGTTTCCAATGATTCGTCCGGTCGCACCATCAGTATTTTGCTCGTGGACGACAACAAAAAGAATTTGGATGCG
Organism: Verrucomicrobiota bacterium; assembly: GCA_021323835.1. Classification (GTDB taxonomy): domain Bacteria; phylum Verrucomicrobiota; class Verrucomicrobiia; order Limisphaerales; family UBA11358; genus UBA11358. The sequence continues at coordinate 541 of JAJPKI010000238.1, forward strand.
CTCGAAAGCATTTTGACTTCGCCGGAACTGCGGCTTGTTCGTGCGCAAACGGCGGATGAAGCGTTGCTCTGGCTCGTGCACAATGAATTCGCCTGCATCGTGCTGGACGTGCAAATGCCCGGCATGAGCGGCTTCGAACTGGCGCGCATGATTAAAACACGCAAACGCAGCCAGCACATCCCGATTATTTTCATCACCGCGTATTTACTCGATGAAAAAGACGCGCTGCAAGGTTACACTGCCGGGGCGGTGGATTATCTGACCAAGCCGGTCAATCCGCAGATTCTCAAATCCAAAGTCGGAGTGTTTGTGGATTTATTTCGCACCACGCGCGCGCTGGCGGGCGCGAATGCCGCGCTGCAAATTGAAATTTCCCAGCGCAAAAAAGCCGAGGACGCTTTGCGCGACTCAAATAATAAATTGGAATTGCGCGTGCAGGACCGTGTGCGCGAATTGAAGAAAGCGCACGACGATTTGCTTGCCGCGTCGAATGCGAAAGACAATTTTCTCGCCACGCTGTCGCACGAATTGCGCACGCCGTTGAGTCCGGTGCTGCTCGTCGCCAGTGAGAATGCGGAAAATTCCAAATTGCCCGCCAAAGTCCGTTCCGATTTTGAGATGATTTTGAAAAACGTCGAATTGGAAGCGAAGCTGATTGACGACTTGCTCGATTTGACGCGCATCGCGCGCGGAAAAATTTCGTTGGAAAAGCAAGCGGTGGATGCGCACGACGTTTTGCGTGACGCCGTTGCGACCGTGCAGGAAGAAATCAGCAAAAAGAAAATTGCGCTCTCGCTCAAATTGAACGCGCCGCAATGCACCGTCCACGCCGATGCAGTCCGGTTGCAGCAGGTTTTTTGGAACGTCATCCGCAACGCCGTCAAATTTACGCCGGCGCGCGGAAGCATCGTCATCGAGACCGAACAGCGCGGCGACAAATGGCAATTCAAAATCACCGACACTGGTGTTGGCATGAGCCAATCGGAAATGAGCCGGTTGTTCACCGCGTTTTCACAGCCGGAAGAAAATAAATTCGGCGGACTCGGGCTCGGCCTTGCCATTTCGCAAAAGCTGATTGAACTGCACGCGGGACAAATCCGGGCATTCAGCGCCGGGCGCGACCGCGGCTCCACTTTCACCATTGAAATGCCGTTGATGTCAGCCATTCGCAACAATGGTCATGCGAGGGAGGCGACGGTCGCCACTGCGTCGTTTCGCACAACGACGTCGTCCAGCGGCCTTCGCATTTTGCTCGTGGAAGACCACGAACCCACGCGCAGCGCGCTTGCGCAATTGCTCACGAGCCGCGATTACAAAGTCACCGCCGCCGCCACGCTGGCGGAAGCGCGCATGTTTGCTTCCGTGGAAAATTTTAATTTGCTCATTTCCGACATCGGTTTGCCCGACGGCACCGGCTACGAATTGATGAACGAATTGAAAAAACGCGGCGCGGTTCGCGGCATTGCATTGACCGGCTACGGCATGGCCGAGGACATTGCGCGGAGCAGGGAAGCCGGCTTCATCACGCACCTGACCAAACCGATTCGCGCGCAATCGCTGGAGGCGGCGTTAAGCGAAGCGATGAAAACGGTCCGCGCGCGGGTTTGAAAATAAAAGGCCGGATTGCTCCGGCCTTTAGCGATGAGGTTTATCCGCGCTCACCCGCACGGTCAGAAGTGCAACGGCTATCGGGTGTGAAGCACTGTTCGGGAGCCGCTGCAGGCAAAACCTCTCTGCCAACCCTGAATGAACAGCAATATCACTTCATCCGAAAAAACATTCTCTGCAAGCGCTAATTCGCCGTGACTATATTAAACTTTTAAACGGGCAGGGGAGTTTTGGGATGGCAAAACATTCAATTTCCAAATCCGCCGCATCCGTGTAAAACTTTCCACGATGGAACGCTTGAAAAAATATCGCCACGTTTTCAGCATAGGCATCCAGAACAATTTGACGTATCGCTTCAATTATTTGACGCGCACATTGTTCAGTTTTATTCCACTGTTTGCCATGCTGTCGCTTTGGCGGGTTGTCTACGCCAACAGTCCGCAACCGCACGGCGGTTATTCGGCGCAGGAAATTATTTTTTACTACATTCTCGTCGCCATCGTGGACGTGTTCACGGCGGTGAACGAAGACGACTGGCAAATCGCCGCGGACATTCGCGAAGGACAAATCAGCCAATTCCTGCTCAAGCCGGTGGATTATTTGTGGTATCGCATCTCGCTTTTTTTTGCCGGACGCGCGGCGTTCATTTCCATGGCGTGCGTGCCGCTGGCGATTTTTATTTTTTGTTTCAGAAATTATTTCATCGCGCCGGCAAATGGGATGGCGTTCATGGCGTTTCTCGTTTCGCTGCTGTTCACGGCGCTGCTGCAATTTTTCATTTCTTATTCGATGGCGATGCTCGCGTTTTGGCTGCTGGAAATTTCCACGTTCATTTTCATTTTATTTGCGTTCGAATACATCGCCAGCGGCCATTTATTTCCGCTCACCATGTTGCCCGCGCCGTTGTTCCATCTGCTCATGTTCACGCCGTTTCCTGCGATGCTTTACGTGCCGATTTCGATTTACATGGGCAAAATTTCCGGGGCGGCGATTGGCTGGAGTTTGCTGACGCAATTGCTCTGGATGTGCGCCGCTTATAAATTGGCGCGATTTATGTGGACACGCGGCGTGAGAAAATATTCCGCATTCGGTGGATAATTATCCCAAAATACAAATTGACGTCCGGCGATAAAATTCGCTAATTTCAGACCGTTCGTTACAGGCGGTTCGTTTAATAATCCAGCGAGTATTATGAAAAACTTATTCGTATTTCTGGCCGCTATAGCGGTCATTTCACCATTGGTCAGCCATGCGGCTGATTTGAAGCAGGCCAAGTTCACCCAAATCGTCAACAGCGTTCAGGTTATTTCTTCAAGCGACCAATCGCAACGCACCGCCGCGGTAAATGATGTTTTTAAAATGCCGGACGTCATTCACACCGGCGCCAATTCGCGCGCGGAATTAACGGCGGACGACAAAACCGTCACGCGCATCGGCGCGAACACTATTTTCTCATTTGACCAGGCCAACCGCACGATTGGATTGCAGCAGGGCAGTTTGCTTTTTCACGCGCCGCACGGCAAAGGCGGCGGTACCATCCACACGGCATCGGCCACGGCATCGGTGCTCGGCACGACAATTATTGTCGCTTGCACCGCAGACGGAGGATTCAAAGTGCTCGACCTCGAAGGCTCATCGAAAGTTCAATTGCCGGACGGAAAGACGATTGACCTGAACCCCGGCGAAATGATTTTCATTTTGCCCGGCGGCGGCGCATCACCCATCATCATTTTCAATTTAGGTGACCAGGTGAAAGGCAGTTTGTTGATAAATGGCTTTACCGACCCGCTGGATTCCATGCCCGCCATCGAAGCGGAAATCGCGCGGCAACTGGCAAAAATTTTGAAGCATCGTTACGACGACCAAAACATTTACACCTACGGCGATATTTTTAACCGGCACAATCCACCGGAAATTATTATCAAGCCGCCGCCGGATGGTGGTGATTTATCCATCATCCCGGTCCGATAATTGGAATGACTGTCAAAATGTTAACCATGAAAACAATTAAATTTTTTTCCATCGCAACCCTTGCCGGGATTTTGTGCGCGCTATCATTGCAAGCACAACCGTCGGCATCAACGGCTGTGCAGCAGCAACAAAGCATCCCGCAAGCGATGCCAAATTTAATGCCCGGCACGAATGCGCCGGAACTTTATTCGGATGAAGACGCGGATGTCGGTCCGCAGCACATTTTATCATTGTCACCGCGCCGCACGATGTTTGAAGTGAGCGCGGACAGCGAATATCTTTGGACCGACAATGCGCTGCTCCAGCCGAACGGCGGCGTTGAAAGCACCATTTTCGTCAACACGATTTCCGCCGCTTACGTGCCCACGCCATATCGCCTCGGCAATGGCCGCTTCGCTCCCAGCATCGGCATTTCGAGCCAATGGTATAATTACGGGCTGGGCGGACACAACTTGAGCACGAACGATTTCAACGTCCAAACTATTTCGCTCGGCGCGAAATATTTGTTCTCGGGCAATTGGATGGCGTTCGGTGAATTTGATTACAACCGCTTCGTCGGCCAGCGTGATTATCGGGAATTTTATCACGACTTTACGCCGGTGATTGGATTGGAAAACTTGATGCGCGTGGGCGACTACGCCGTTTTGGCCACAACACTCAAAGGTGATATTCACGATTCATGGGCCGGCACCCCGTTGGCGGACGATTCGGAAGACCGCGGTGATTTGTCTGCCGCGTTTTCATTGAGTTACCTCGTCAACCCAAAATTGGTCATGCAACCATATTACCGTTTTCAATACACGCACTACGCATGGAATGTTTTGCACACGGGCAATCGCAATGATTTTCTGCACAGCATCGGCGTTTCGGCGGCGTATTATTTTCTACCGAACCTTTCGCTCCGCTTGTTCGTAAATCAGGATGTCCGCACATCAAGCGACACCAATGCCAAATATCATGCCGTGAGCGCTGGCGGGGATTTGACCTACTCGATTCAATTTTAATTTGCTCTCAAAAAATAAACGGCGCGAATTGCTTCGCGCCGTTTTTATTTTTAAAAACGATTTAATGATGACAGCCGCAGCCTTCGCCGCACGAACCTTCTTCCATGTCTTCAGCTTTCGGAACGCGGCCCAGCTCGAAAGTTTTGTGCACGTATTTTTGAATCGAGCTTTGCATTTCGTGCAATTCCTCCTGCGCCTTTAAAAAATCGTGCGCCACAGGGTTTTTCAAAAGAGCGTCGCGATGTTTCTCGAAATCGGCAATTTCTTCTCCGTTCAGCGGCTCGCCGGAATGTTGTTTATGATGAAGCGCCTGACCCTTGCTGTTGACCGCTTCATATTGGCTGCGGGCATTTGAGTCGGCAATGAACGTGTCAATGCGTTTGCGAATCGAAACCATTTCCGGTTGGGCAACAATGACCTCGCAAAGTTCCAAAGTTTTTTCTTCAATTTTTGTTGGCATAATTTGGTCGCACAATAAATCACAATTGTTCGCAAAACGCAATTGGAATTGAATTGGCAATTTATTCGTGCTTAGAATTTTAGTCAGGCATTTTTGATTTTCCGGCGTTGAC
>JAJPKI010000262.1 GCA_021323835.1 Verrucomicrobiota bacterium
CAATTGCCGGTTTTTCTCAATCAATTTTTCCAATTACTGTGGCGTGGCCGACGATGCCGGCAATGAAAGGGCGTCCGCAGCGAATTCCTGTTTGCTCGCATCAATGCATTGCCGATTGATGGCTGCGTTCGGCGCGTTCGATTCAAATTTTAAATATTGCTGATAATGATAAATCGCGGCGGCAGGGTCGGAAATTTTTGTATCAAAGAGCATCGCCAATTGATAATGCGCCTGCGCCGAGTGTGGATTGACTTCGAGAGATTGCTCAAATGCTTCCACCGCGCCGGAAAAGTCCATGGCGTTGACGCGACTTTGGCCGAGAACAAAATGCGGCTCCTTTTCCTCGTCTGAAGAATTTTGTCCGGGCGCGCAACCGGTGAGGGCAAAAGCGGCGGCTATTGCAAAAACGAAAAAATTGAAGCGAATCCACAACTGCATGAGGCGAAATTAAACGAAATTTTTCCAGTTCCAAGCGCCGAATTGAAACTTGAAACGCGCGGCCAAAAATCTGAAACTGAAATTGGACGCGCGCGTGGTGGAATTGGCAGACACGCCAGACTTAGGATCTGGTTCCGCAAGGATTAGAGGTTCAAGTCCTCTCGCGCGCACCACATTATTTTGCGTCGCGAATTTTTTCTTTTTTCTCTTCCAATTCCGCCTGCAGCTTCTTTCGCTCGCAAATCAATTGTTCCCGCAGCGATTCTTCTTTTTCGAAATCACCCGCGGCTCCGGCAATTTCCGAATTCAATGCGATTTCGCGCCCGGCAATTTTTGCGGCGTATTTGGAATCCAGTTCCGCCAATTCTTTTTTCTGCGCGTCGCTCAATTTTTTCGACGGCGCATTTTTATTCAAGCGCTCCATCGCAAGTTCGTAAGCGGATTTCATAATTATTTTTTCTTCCATGGCTGGCTCGGAAATTTCATCGGCTCCAATTTCGGTTTGGCGATTTGCAACTCTGAATCGGCTTCAACCTTTTTCTCGCCCGAATTTTTTGCGTCCTCGCGCCACGATTCAATTTTTGCTTTCAAACCATATTTCTCGGCGGTCACTTTGTCGCCGGCTTTCATGTAAAAAAGCGAGAGGTTCGTATGAACCAATTGTTCCTGCGGACGCAATTTTTCCGCTTTGTGGCCCTCGGCAATTGCCGCTGAAAAATCGCCTTTGCGATAAAGTGCCATGCCGAGAGCGAGTTGCGCGTCGAAATGTTCCGGCTCTTGCGCGAGAACATTTTTCAACTTCAGAACCGCCGAATCAAACTCGCCACGGCTGAAATCGAACATCGCGTCGTCATATTGTTCCTGCAATGTCATCGCCCGAACGCTACTGCATCGGCCAACGGATGCAAGCGCAACGGCAGCAGCAAAAGATATTTTCCATCGGCGAGGAAGCGTTATGAAATTATCTAATGGACGAATTTTGCCAATCTTACACCATTTGTTAAAATTGATTTAAATGGCTTGTTTTCAACAGGATAAATAAGTCCATAAGAATTTGACACATTTCCGTAAATTAGCTTACTGTTATGTTGTAATCGTGAGAGCTATTGTCAGCCCGCACTTTTGTCACAGGTAATTTTATTCGAGGTCCCATGAGTGAGAAAATTGCAGAAGTGGCGCCGTCGAACGGCGCGCCAAAAATTTCAAAAATCAACGAAGCGGTCATTCGTATCGCCGGCAATTCGCAGGACGGCATCCAGGCCATCGGCGGATTTCTCGCGCGGCTCGCCGGACGCAGCGAACAGGAAGTCATGACGTTCATGACGATTCCCTCGACGATTTCCGGCGGCCCTTCTATTTTCCAAGTTCGCATCGGCAGCGGCGAAGTTTTGAGTTCCGGCGATGAAGCGGATGTGTTGCTCGCATTTTATCAGCACAGCTACGACGGTCATCTCGCGTCGTTGAAAAAAGGCGGCATCGTGCTTTACGATTCCGACCACGTCACGGAAATTTCCGAAGAGAACAAAAAAAATTATCATCACGTCGGAATTGCCATTTCCGGTTTGACCGTCGAAGCCATTGGCGGAACGGCCAAGGACAAAGGCAAAAATATTTTTGCGCTCGGCTTGATTGCAAAAATGTTCGACCTCAATGTTCCCAAACTGGAAAAGCTCGTTGCGGAGCGTTTCACCGGCAAGGACGAAAGCATCATGAAAAATGCGCTCGCGGCATTTCATGCGGGCTACGCGAACTCGCTCGGAAATATTTTGGAAACGTTCAAGTTCGTGGACAGCCAGAAAAAAGACGGCCATCAAATTGTGATGAACGGCAATGAAGCACTCGGCTACGGCCTCATCGCGGCAGGCGTGCGTTTCGGCGCGGGTTATCCGATTACGCCATGGAGCGACATCATGGAATTGCTCCGCCGCGAATTGCCGAAATACGGCGGCACGTTTGTGCAGACTGAAGATGAAATCGCTGCGGTTTCGATGGCGATTGGCGGAAGTTATGCCGGTCGCGTCGCCGTCACGGGTTCGAGCGGTCCGGGAATTTCTTTGAAAACCGAAGCGCTTGGCTGGGCTGTCATGGCCGAAATGCCGTTGGTCATCATTGATGTTCAACGCGGCGGACCTTCGACGGGAATGCCGACGAATATTGAGCAATCGGATTTGAATATCGCCGTCAACGGCGGTCATGGCGATGCGCCGCGCGTCGTCATTGCGCCCGCAAACGTCGAAGATTGTTTTTACATGGCGATTGAAGCGGTCAACATCGCGCGCAAATTTTCTGTGCCGGTCATTTTGCTGACCGACCAGGGCATCGCCACGCGCATCGAAGCCTTTACCGAACCGAATCTCGAAAAAGTTTGCCAGGACATTTCGCCGGATTTCAAACCTGTCGCCGACCACAAGCCTTACGATTTGTCGGTCACCGACGGCGTGACGCATCATCTTCCGCCCGGCACAAGGATTCAAAGTGGAAAATATCCGATTGTCACCGGCCTTGAGCACGACGAACTCGGCCATCCGACCGGCTCACCGAAGTTGCACATGCAAATGACCGCCAAGCGTCGCAAAAAATTGCAGGCGCTCGCCGCGACGTTACCGACGCCGAAAATTTACGGCCCGCCCGAAGGAAATATTTTGCTCGTCGGCTGGGGTTCGACCGAAGGCCCGATTAAAGAAGCCGTTGACCGCGCTCGTGCGAATGGCGACAGCGTTTCTTCGATTCACATTCGCCACATCAATCCGTTGCCGAACGGCCTGGAAAATATTTTCTCCGGCTTCAATCACGTGCTCGTCGTGGAAATGAACGACGAAGGGCTTTACGGTTTCGGCCAGCTTGGCCAATTGCTGCGCGCGCGTTATTGCGACCCGAAAATCCGCGGCGTCAACAAAACCGACGGCTTGACGTTCAAGGTGAAAGAAATTCTCGAACGCGCGAAGGCAAATGTCTCTGCCGGATTGCGCAAACTTTAATCCAAATTTTTATGAGCGACACTTTGACAGAAATTCCAAATCGCGCCGCGGGAAATATTGTTTCCGTTCCTATGCCCGAAGAACGCAAAGG
>JAJPKI010000078.1 GCA_021323835.1 Verrucomicrobiota bacterium
CGATTCCGAGCATGGAATAATCTTTTGGCTTTTTGGATTGAGAAAGTTTGAGAAGAACATTCGCCGAATCCGCAGAATCCATCTCAACTAAAAAAACAGTGAACTGTTGACTGCTTGCCTCTGCGTGCTTATCGGCGGGAAGGTGTGCGCTAATCGTAGCGCCTGCACAAATTTTGGCCAAAGTCTGTTTCAAAGAACTTGATTCAGGAGTTTTGAGCCAGATGTCAGGAAGATCGGTTGCAAGTTCAATGGAGTTGGTGCGATAAGAATCTGCATCAATGATTGAGGCTATCTTCATCGCGGTGGTCAACAAGTCGGTTTTCGGCGCAAAAGGTTTGAATCCACAACACACGAATCCCTGACCAAATGCAGTTTTGACTTCGAGATAACCCCAAGAATCTTTCAGGCTTTTGTATCGTTCGTCACGGCTGGCAAAGTTGGTAAAGAAGTCGCGTGTTCCGGGTTCAGCAATTTTTGCTGTGTTGCGAAGAAAAGAATCAGCATCAACACCAATTCTGGTTGCGGTGTGATTCAAAAGAGCAAGAACCCACACTATATCTCGGAAGTCAGTGCGCTTGGCCTCAATCATTGCCAACGCGATGAGTCCATCTTGAAGTAATTCCGCATCTTTGTCTCGCAGAGCGAAAACGGCAGTCCTTCTGGCAAACTTGATAAGCTTGTAAAATTCATCCATGGAGATTGCTGAAGTAAATTTGACGCGTTCTATCTCTGATAGTGCGGCGAATGTTTTGCAAACTTTCCGAATTTGACCATCAAGCTCCGAAGGAGCGGGATTCAATAAATCCCATTCACCGGATTGTGACTCGTAATTGCCTTGTGGCATTGGAGACGCTGGTGTGTTTCCCGTTTCCAACCGAGCCTTTTCATTGCTTCGAGCATCAGCCAATTGCTGGCCTAGAACAACTGTTTCATTTGATTTTTGATTGTTCATAGTGTTTCAGCTTAATTCACAGCAAATTGCGAATTGCCAAGCGCACGCTCAATCCGTGCCAGCGATTTTTCTTTGCCCAAAACTTCGAGCAGATGATACAAGCTCGGGCCGTTGGGATTGCCGGTGACGGCCAAACGGCAAGGATGAATTAAAACTCCCGGCTTTCCGCCAAGTTGTTTAGCAGTTTCTTTCAACGCTAATTCGATTGATGCGGCGTCGAAGGTGTTCAACGCGGCAAAGGCGTCGCGGAGTTTTTCGAGGCGCGGTTTGTTTTCGGGAACGAAAACTTTTTTCGCGTCGTCAGCGTTGTAAATAATTTCGTCGCGGAAATAAAATCCGGCATACGCAGGTAGTTCGCTGAACAGTTTGAATTTACCTTTGCAGGTGTCGAGCGCGGCTTTGACATAGGCGAGCGGAAATTTGTTCGTATCAATTCCGGCTTTCGCAAAAGCGTGAACGGCCAGTTCGTAAAAGCGGTCGTCGGCCAGTTCGCGCGCGTATTCGCCCTGAAGCCATAAAAGTTTTTCGTAATCGAATCGCGCGTTGTGCCGGAGAATTTGCGGCAGGTCGAAACGTTCAATTGTTTCCGCGAGCGACATTTTTTCGCGATTATCTTTCGGCGACCAGCCGAGCAGGCAAAGATAATTGACGACGGCTTCAGGCAGAAATCCGTCGTCGAGATAGCTGGTGAGCGACGCGCCTTTGTCGCGCTTGCTCATCTTGGAGCCGTCGCCGTTCAGGATGAGCGGGATGTGCGCGTAGTGCGGCGGCTTGACGCCAAAGGCTTGGAAGAGCGCGATGTGTTTAGCGGTGTTGCTCAAATGGTCCTCGCCGCGGATGACGTGCGTGATGTCCATCTCCAAATCGTCAATGACGTTGACGAGATGGAACACGGGCTGGCCGTCGGAACGCAGGATGACGAAATCGGGGTCAACTTCCTCGCGGTCAGTCAATTTGCGGACGACATCGCCGACGACGAGGTCGTGAATTGTAACCGGCTCGCGTTGCATCTTGAATTTCACCGCCCCTTCGTGTTCGTAGGCAAGGCCGCGTGAGAGCAGCGCTACGACGCGGCGCTGGTAATTTTCTTTCCGTTGCGATTGGAAATACGGACCGCGTTCGCCTTTGCTTGCGCCAGTGGCATCACCGGTGAGCGGGCCTTCGTCCCAATCGAGCCCAAGCCAGCGCAGGCCGTTGAGAATGACGTCCACGGCTTCCTGCGAATTGCGCGCGGCATCGGTGTCCTCGATGCGCAAAATGAACGTGCCGCCGGTGTGGCGGGCGTAAAGCCAGTTGAAGAGCGCGGTGCGCGCGCCGCCGATGTGCAGATAGCCGGTCGGCGAGGGGGCGAATCGAACGCGAGGTTTCATTTTTCTTTCCGCAGGTTACGCGGATTGACGCGGATGAAAAATAAAAAATAGTTCGACAGACATATTTCGGTCACGCGCAAAGGCAGTAAATCTTGATGCATATTTCCAAAATGACCTTATCATTTATTGCAGGAGCGTTTGAAATGAATGCGTCATTAATCATCACTACATACAATCAGCCCGAGGCGCTGGGAAAAGTATTGTCCGGGTTGCAACATCAAACGACATTGCCGGATGAAATTTTGATTGCTGATGATGGCTCCACGGAAACAACGCGGGCAGTTGTCGGGCAATGGCAAATGAAATTGTCAATACCCGTCCGCCACGTCTGGCATGAGGACAAAGGATTTCGCCGCGCCGCCATTGCCAATAAAGCCGCAGCACAGGCGCGGGGAAATTATCTCGTTTTTTTGGACGGCGATTGCGTGCCGCACAAACAGTTTATCGCCGACCACCGCGCGATGGCCGAGCGCGGGCACTGGGTTCAAGGGCGGCGATGTTACGTGCGCAAGCAGTTTGTGAAGGAATTTATGCCGGGGAAAACGCCGATTTTTCGATGGATGTTAAAAGGGCGCATTGCATTTACGTCCAAAGCCCTGCGCTTTCCCATTCCCGTTGTTCGCCGCGACCAGACGCAACACGCTATCATGGGTTGTAATATGGGTTTTTGGCGCGATAATTTTATGGCCGTCAATGGCTTCGACGAGGCTTACTGCGGCTGGGGTTGCGAGGACAAAGACATCGCTTGTCGCCTTTATCATTTTGGTTTAAGAAAAAAATTAGTGAAGCATCGTGCAATTATTTTTCATCTGGACCATCCGCTGGCTTCGCGCGAGCAATTAGCCTTAAATTGCAAGCGATTGGACGAAACGATTCATTCCAAAAAAATCCGGTGCGAAACGGGCGTAAGCCAATATCTTTGTCCTTCAAAATTCACGCCTGCGCCCGCTGCGATTTTGCCGGAAGAATTCTTCGCCGAACCTTTGGAACAACCTGCCGCGTTGTCCGCATGATTTATGGGCGAAATCATCCAGTCACTTTGGATTGGCCGGCCGCTGTCGTTGCTTGAGCAATTGTCCATCACTTCTTTTTTGCGGCACGGCCACGACTACCATTTATTTTGTTACGAAAAAATTGCGAGCGTGCCCGCCGGCGTCATTATTCGCGACGCCGCTGAAATTCTTCCCGCGTCGGAAATTTTTTATTATCAATCCGCCGAGGGCAAAGGCAGCGTCGCCGCGTTTGCGAATCTGTTCCGTTACAAATTGCTGCTGGAAAATGGCGGCTGGTGGGCGGATGCGGACATTATTTGTCTCCGGCCGTTTGATTTTGCAGAGTCAATTGTTTTTGCGAGCGAACGAAGCGTTGAAAAAAATCAAATCACCAACGCCGTCATGAAACTTCCGCGCGGCCATGTCGTGGCGCAGCAATGTTACGAAGCGGCTCGACGCGAAGATTTCTCGAAATTGATTTGGGGGAAAACCGGGCCGGCATTGTTGAGTCGAATCGTTTCTGAAAATAAATTGGAAAAATTTGCCAAATCGCCGGAAACTTTTTGCCCGCTCAATTACTGGGAATGGGAATCGCTGCTCTCGCAGGATTCAAAACTTTTGCAGCAACTGACCGCAGGCAAATCATACGCCGTTCATTTGTGGCACGAATTGTGGCGGCGCAGCATTGAGTTTGATGCAACCGCCAAAAAATTTTGCCGCGTTCAGTTTTCTGAAAAATTGCGCGAGCGAATGGAATTAAAACCTCCATTGCCGCCGCTTCACAAAACCGTCTTCGGAGAATTACTTCGGCGATACGAAGTGAGTTAACGGGAAATAAAACTGCCTATTGTCCCGATTCTGATTCCGCGCACGCGCAACCAGCCTGCGTAATGCAATCTTCGCAAAGAAACCTGTCGCCGATTTCAACGGCATCAAAGCGACCGCATTTCTCGCAGCATTTATTTTCGGCAACGGACGCGTTCATTTCGTAAAACTTTCCGCCATTGCAATCGCTTTGCGCATCGCCATGGATTTGTTGACCGTTTCCTGAAATTCATTTTCCGGCTCGGAATCGGCGACCCAGCCGCCGCCGGCTTGCACGTAAGCTTTGCCGTCTTTGATGAGCGCCGTGCGCAATGTGATGCACGTGTCCAGATTTCCATTGAACGAAAAATATCCGACCGCACCCGCATAAGGCCCGCGCGCGGTTTGTTCCATTTCGGAAATGATTTGCATCGCGCGGATTTTTGGCGCGCCGCTGACCGTGCCCGCCGGAAACGTCGCACGCATCAAATCATAATTCGTTTTGTCCGCGGACAATTTTCCTTCCACCTGCGTCACGATGTGCATGACGTGGCTGTAACGCTCGATGACCATCAATTCTTTGACCTGCACCGAACCAAAATCGCAAACGCGACCGATGTCGTTGCGCGCAAGGTCCACGAGCATGACGTGCTCGGCGCGTTCTTTCGGGTCGGCGAGCAATTCTTTTTCCAGCGCCAAATCTTCCGCTTCATTTTTTCCGCGCCGCCGTGTTCCGGCAATCGGACGAATCTCAACTTTGCTGTCTTCGCAACGCACATGAATTTCCGGCGACGCGCCGACGAGAGAAAATCCGTCCAGTTCCAGCAAAAACATATACGGCGACGGATTGACGTTTCGCACTGCGCGATAAATATCCAACGGCGACGCTTTGACCGGCGCGGAAAATCGCTGCGAGCCGACGACTTGAATAATGTCGCCCGCGTGAATGTATTTCTTGGCCGTCTCGACGTTCGTAAAAAACTTTTCTTTCGTCTGGTTGGAATGAAATTCGACCGGCGCAATTTCATTTGCCACGGCAACCGCGCTGTGTTCGCTTGATTGTTCGAGCAAAGAAACGATACGGTCAATTTCGCTTGTCGCATTTTCGTAGGCTTCGGTCGGATTTTCCGCGTCGTCCAAAATGGCATTGACGAGAATCGTGATGGTTTGTTGCACGCGGTCAAAGATGAGCAACTGGTCGGCGACGAGAAAATACATGACCGGCGTTTTTAATTCATCGTGTTGCGGACGTGGCACGACCGGCTCGACGTCATGGATGAATTCGTAGCCGATGAAGCCGACTGCGCCGCCGGTAAAGCGCGGCAGATTTGGAATCGCAACCGCGCGATATTTTTTCATCACTCGCTCGACGACTTCGAGGCCGTCTTTCACGTCCTTGCCGACGACCGCACTTTCGGTGATGCGGCCATTCTCAAACATCTGGACGTGCTGACCGTCTTGCTTGATGACGGCGCGCGGATTGCAGCCGACGAATGAATAGCGCCCGATGTGTTCGCCGCCTTCGACCGACTCGAACAGGAACGATTCGCCCTGCCCTCGGATTTTGCGATAGGCCGAGAGCGGCGTTTCAAAATCTGCGAGGATGCGGCGCGTGACGGGAATGAGATTTCCCTGCGCCGCCAATTTCAAAAATTCATCCAGCGATGGCGAATACATGAAATCATTTTGGCCGAAGCGCGAACAAAACGAAAGCAGGAAGCCGTAATAAACTTTGGAAACATCGCGCTCGGTTACGTTCGCCGCGAAGCGAATCAAATCGGAACGGAATTGATTTTGAAAACTGCGGCTGACGAGAGTTCAGCGAAAATTATTGGAACATCATTTTATTGAAAATCTCAATGTTTCTCATCCAAAACAGCAAATGCTTGAGCAATCTTATTATCCATTTCCGGTTGCTCTGACTTGTGTGGAAATTTAGTTCGGTAGTCTTTTAGCTTTCGAAGCATCAGCAAATCCGACTCACGGCGTTCTGAAACCGGAGTGTTGGCAATTAAACGACCAAGAGACACGATTTCGTCATCAAGTTGAATCTCCAAAAATGGTTCTGTATTCGTGCTGCTCTCTCGAAGAAGATTTAACGCACGTAAGGTAACGTCCGCCTTATCCACTTGTCCGCTAATTTGCAAGTCACGGTCGGCCAGATCTGAAAAATGTCTTGAAAACCAAATTCCAGAAAGAAAGCCAATTGCTAACGCGAGCAATGCCAAATTGAATACCAGCGGCTTTTTCATTAAATGTATTTTCCCAAAATCGGCTTCAAATCCGTCACGGTTTTCTTCGGCCACAATTTTTTATCGGTCAGAAATGCATTCTTCAACGCGGAATGACACGGCCAATTTGGTTCTGCGGGAATTTGCGGAATCACTTTTGCCACAACTTTTTTCGCCGTGTCGGCGTTGCGATGCAGATTGTGCAAAATCATTTCGAGCGTGACGTGTTCTTCTTCCTTCCAGCAATCGTAATCGGTCGCCATCGCCATCGTCGCGTAGGCGATTTCCGCTTCGCGCGCGCATTTGGCCTCGCCGAGATTCGTCATGCCGATGACATCGTAACCGGCGCGATGGTTCGTCAGCGATTCGGCGCGCGTGCTGAACGCCGGGCCTTCCATGCAGACGTAAGTGCCGCCGTCGTGCGCGTTCGCGCCTTCCGCGCGCGCGGTGCGCAAAATGATTTGCCGCAATTCTTCGCAAATCGGATGCGAGAACGCGACGTGCGCAACAATGCCACGCCCGAAAAAAGTGTGATTCGTTGATTGTTTAGTGCGGTCGAGAAATTGGTCCACCACGACAATGTCGCACGGTTTATATTTTTCCTGAAGCGAACCAACGGCGCTGACGCTGACAATCCATTGCACGCCGAGTTTTTTCATCGCCCAAATGTTCGCGCGATGGTTCAGCTCGCTCGGCAAGATTCTGTGGCCACGTCCGTGTCGCGCTAGGAAAACGACGTCGCGTCCGCCGAGTTTGCCGGTAAGTAAATCGTCCGAAGTTTTGCCAAACGGCGTTTTGACTTTGACCCATTTCTGGTTCGTGAAGCCTTCAATACCGTAAAGTCCGGTTCCGCCGATGATGCCGATTTTGTGTTTTGACATGCGGATTTTTAACATTTTCCAAGCTGGCGCAGAAAGAATAAATTGCTAACCTCGAATCATGGAACTGTTTCACCGCATTTTAAAAACGGCCGTCGAGGGCGGCGCATCGGACGTGCATTTGAAAATCGGCACTCCGGTCATTTTCCGCATCAACCGTGAATTGATTGCCGTGGATTCGCCGTTTCCGACCATCGAATGGATGAATAAAGTGGTCGAGGCGATTACACCGGTGCATTTGAAGAAGCGACTGGATGACGAGCGCGAAATTGATTTTTCCTATTTCGTTCCAAACATCGGACGCTTCCGCACAAATCTTTTTCAACAACGCAATCAATGGTGCCTGGCGATGCGCTACGTGAAAACGAATGTGCCGACGTTTGAAGAATTGGGCTTGTTGCCGCAAATCAAAAAAATTGCCGAATCCCCGCGCGGAATTGTTTTGGTCGCCGGCTCGACCGGTTCGGGCAAATCCACGACTCTCGCGGCGATGCTCGAACACATCAATGCCAATTTCAAAAAGCACATCATCACGCTCGAAGACCCGGTTGAATATGCATTCGAAGACAATCAATCCGTCATCGAGCAGCGCGAGATTGGTTTGGATTCACTTTCATTTCATCACGCGCTCAAACATGTGCTGCGGCAGGACCCAGACATCATCATGGTCGGCGAAATGCGCGATAGCTTGAGTTTCTCGGCGGCGATGAGCGCGGCGGACACGGGACATTTGGTTTTGTCCACGCTGCACACGACGACGGCGGCGCAATCCATCACGCGCATTTTGGATTTCTTTCAAGCCGATGAGCGCGAGCAAATTCGTCGTCAACTTGCCGGCTGCCTGCGCGGCGTGATTTGCCAACGCATGGTGCCGACGATTGATGGCAAGATGACACCGGCGCAGGAAATTATGTTGAACTCGCCGCTCGTCAGAAAATTGATTGAGGAAAATCGTTTGGACAAATTGTCGGCGGCGATTGAAACCGGCACGGATGACGGAATGCTTTCGTTCAATCAAGCGCTTTTCAATTTGGTGAAAGCAGGCAAGGTCACAGAAAAAGAAGCGCTGGCCAAAGTCAGCAATCCACAGGCGTTGGAAATGAATTTCAAAGGAATCTTCCTCGACGAAGGCCGCCGGATTATCAGTTGACAAAGCTGACTGGATTTGTAGTAATTCACAAGTGCGGGTTTCTAAAAGAGCCGATTACGCTTTGCGCGCCATGTTCACATTGGTGGACCATTTTGGCAGCACGCCGATTCCCATCCGCGAACTCGCGCGACGCAACGACGTTCCAAAAAAATTTCTCGAGCAAATCATGCTCGATTTAAAATCTCAAGGTTGGGTGAAAAGTGAGGCGGGAATTCGCGGTGGATATTTGCTGGCAAAAAGACCGGACAAAATCACAATGGGCGAGATAATACGGCATTTTGACGGCATTTTGGCGCCAATTGGCTGCGTCTCGGTGACGGGCTACGAACGCTGCTCGCAAGAACCGGTTTGCAAATTTCGCCGCGTTTTTTTGGATGTTCGCAATTACGTTGCCAGCGCGATGGATAAGGCTGTGCTTTCGGAAGTTGCCAAAAGCGCGCCGGTTTCCAAACGTGAAGTGTCTGCGGGATTTATCGGCGGCGAAGGTATTTAAAATATTTTCAAAAAGCGGTTGACAAATTTTGAATCGCCGACATAATGACTACGTAATTAGTAGTCATTAACAATGAATGCGATTGCGACAAAAATAAACGAAGGCAAGGCCGGTGAAATTAACTGGCTGGAAATTGTCCGCCGACAGGTGGCTTCGCTACGGTTTGGCGTCGTGCAAATTGTGGTCCACGATTCGCAGGTGACGCAAATTGACAAAACCGAGCGCGTGCGGCTGGATAAATCGCACTCATAATTTTAACCGACCAGAAATCTGGAGGCAAACAACCTGAACGAAAAGGCTGACCGGCTAACCGGAAGCGCATTGGAGAAGATGAAATGAAATTGAAATGGATATTGTTGACGGCGTTTGTGAGCGCGCAAATTGGAATTGCTCGCGCACAAGATGCTGCCGTTTCGGGAATGAATTCGGACATTGACGCGTTGAAAAAAGAAATTCAAGCGCTCGAACAGAAAGTGGACGCGTTGGAGCAACAAAAAACGCAACAGCAATCTACGACACAAGTGGAAGATTTAGACCAGCACGTGCGCATTCTCGAACGCAAGCGCGAGATTGATGAAGAAAACGCCGCGGCGACGGCAAAAACGCAGCCGAAAATTTCCGTTGGCCCGGACGGCGTCAAATTAAGTTCGGCAGACACGAATTTCGTTTTTAATTTGCACGGCCTTGTGCAATTGGACAGCCGGAATTTTTACAATGCTCCGGTCAAAGGCGTGGATGGTTTTATTTTGCGCCGTGCGCGCCCGATTTTTACCGGCACGGTTTATCACGACTTCGATTTCAACTTGACGCCTGATTTTGGCGGCAACACGGTCCAAGTTTTGGACGCCTACGCGAATTATCGCAATCGTCCAGAATTTCAGGTGCAAGCCGGCAAATTCAAATCGCCGGTCAGCCTGGAGCAATTGCAATCCGACCCGGTAACTGCATTCAACGAACGTTCGCTGGTGAATGATTTAGTTCCGAATCGTGATTTGGGTGCGGATGTTCACGGCGATTTATTTGGCGGTGTGGCGAGTTACGCGGCAGGAATTTTTAACGGCGCGCCGGATTACAGTGGCACGACGACGAATTCCGATTACGATAACAACAAAGCATTTGTCGGCCGCGTTTTCTTTCAGCCGTTCAAGCCGACTTCAATTTCATTTTTGCAAGGATTTGGTTTTGGCATCGGCGGCAGTTACGAAGCGGACCACGGCTCGGCAACGGGTGCGTCGGGCTTGACGTCGGGTTACACGACAGACGGCCAACAAAAATTTTTCACTTACACGAACGGCGTTTTCGCCAGCGGAACGCATTGGCGGCTGGACCCGCAGGCAAATTATTACTGGGGGCCGTTGTGCGTGGCGGGCGAATACGTGATTTCCGACCAGCAAGTCGCGAAAGGCGCGGCAAAAACAGATTTGCGCAATCGCGCTTGGGACGTGACGGCGGGCTGGGTTTTGACCGGCGAAAGCGCTTCTTACACCGGCATCACGCCGGCGCATCCGTTCGACCCGCGCAAAGGTCAATGGGGCGCGGTGCAAATCGTCGGACGTTACGCTGACCTGGACGTGGACAACAAGGCGTTTCCCGTTTTCGCCAACCCGAACACTGCCGCTTCATCGGCACATGCATGGTCGGCAGGCGTGAATTGGTTTTTGAACAAGAACATTCGTGTGAACGCCAGCTATTCGCACACGATATTTGCCGGCGGCAACGGCACGGGCGCCACCGTGACGAAAAATCCCGAGGATGTTTTCTTCACGCGCGTGCAATTGGTATTCTAACTGGCACTTTAATAGCTGACGAAATTAAAAAATTACGAACTATGAAAACTTTTTTGAAAATTTTTGCCATCGTGCTTGCGCTGGCAAGCTGCACGCAAGCCAGGGAGATCAAATTGCTAAACGTTTCCTACGACCCGACACGTGAACTGTATTTGGATTACAACGCTGCGTTCACGAAATATTGGAAGGCGAAAACCGGCGACGACGTGAAGATTGACCAATCGCACGGCGGTTCCGGCAAACAGGCGCAATCGGTGATTCAAGGACTCGAAGCCGACGTCGTCACGCTTGCGCTGGCATATGACATTGATGCGATTGCGCAACAATCGAAGTTACTTCCCGCTGATTGGCAGAAACGTTTGCCGAACGACAGCACGCCTTACACTTCGACAATCGTATTTCTCGTGCGCAAAGGAAATCCAAAAAATATCAAAGACTGGGATGATTTGATTAAGCCGAATATCAAAGTCGTCGTGCCGAATCCGAAAACTTCCGGCGGCGCGCGCTGGGCGTATTTAGCTGCTTACGCTTATGCGCTGGAAAAAAACAGTCGCGACGATGCAAAGGCGAAGGAATTTATTAAGGCGCTTTACAAAAATGTTCCCGTGCTCGATTCCGGCGCGCGCGGTTCGACAATTACGTTCGTTGACCACGGCATCGGCGATGTGTTGCTCGCATGGGAAAATGAAGCGCATCTCGCATTGAAAGAATACGGCGCGGACAAATTTGAAATCGTTACGCCATCATTGAGTATTTTGGCCGAGCCGCCGGTCGCTGTTGTTGACAAAAATGCCAAACGCCACGGCACGACGGAAGTCGCGCAGGCCTATTTGCAATATTTATATTCCGACGAAGGACAGGAAATCGCCGCGCGCAATTTTTATCGCCCGCGCAACGAAGCGGTTGCCAAAAAATACGCGGACAATTTTGCGCAATTGAAATTGGTCACGATTGACCAGGAATTTGGTGGTTGGAAGAAAGCGCAGGAAACGCATTTTGCCGACGGCGGAACGTTCGACCAGATTTATCAACAATAATTTCTAAATTGGCAGCGGCGTTTGCGCAAGCGACGCCGTTGCCGCAAATAAAAATTAAATGACCATCGCCGACAGCCCATTAAAAATTGCGACACAATTACCCCGTGCAAAACGTCGTTCCATTTCGGATTTGCTCGCGCCGTTGGAACGCATCGCCGCAACATCGCCAAATCTCGTCGCCAACCACGAAGCGCGCTTTGAAATGAGCGGCGAGACTTACGATTTGCCGCGCTATTTATTTGTCGGGCCGCGCGGCGGCGATACGCCGATTCGCATCGGGATTTTCGCCGGAATTCATGGCGACGAACCCGAAGGTATTCATGCGATTGTGCAATTTATCAAGTTGCTCGAAACGAAACCGGAATTAGCCGCCGGATATTATTTGTCGTTTTATCCGATTTGCAATCCGACTGGTTTTGAAGATGCCACGCGCTTTTCGCGCAACGGAAAAGATTTGAACCGTGAATTTTGGAAGAATTCCGCCGAACCGGAAGTGCGATTGCTTCAAGCCGAATTGCAATCGCGCTCGTTCCAGGGAATCATTTCGCTGCACACCGACGACACGAGCGACGGTTTTTATGGAATTGTCGGCGGCGCGACGCTGACAAAAAATTTGATCGAACCCGCCTTGCGCGCTGCGGAAAAATTATTGCCGCGCGACGAACGTCCAATCATTGACGGGTTTGCCGCGCACAATGGAATCATTCGCGATTGCTACGAAGGCATTTTGACCGCCCCGCCGCGCGTTCGGCCGCGTCCGTTTGAAATTATTTTGGAAACGCCGAGCGCCCCGCCGAATTATTTGAAGGAAGCCGCATTTGTCGCGGCGCTGCAGACAATTTTACTCGAATACCGAAAGTTCATCGCATACGCTGCGAATTTGTAATCTAAACTTTGTGGCCACCAGTCAACTCGCAGCAAAAAAGTTCAGAGTGTTGCCGGGCTTTCGCCTTACGCTCGGCTTCACGCTGCTTTATTTGAGCCTCATCGTGCTGATTCCGCTGGCGGCGACATTTTGGAAAACCAGCACGCTGACGTGGGGAAAATTTGTTCATTCTGTCGCGTCGCCGGCGGCAATTTCCGCTTTCAAATTAAGTTTCGGCGTTTCATTTCTCGCGGCGATTGTGAATTTGGTTTTCGGTTTGCTCGTCGCGTGGGTGCTTGTGCGCTACAAATTTTTTGGCAAACGCATCGTGGACGCGCTCGTGGATTTGCCGTTCGCATTGCCGACGGCTGTCGCGGGTATCACGCTTGCGACACTTTACGCCGAAAATGGCTGGATTGGAAAATGGTTTGCGTCATGGAACCCGCGCCAGAGTTTGATTTATCATTCGCATCATTTCACCAATGAACTTTCGAAAATCTCGTGGTTGTCCATTTTTCACGCGCCGTGGCACTGGCTTATTGTTCACACGCCAAATTCATCGTTACATCTTCAAATTTCCTACACGTGGCTCGGAATTTTTGTCGCGTTGACATTTATCGGATTACCATTTGTCGTTCGCACCGTGCAACCGATTCTCGAAGACATGGACGTGGAAATTGAAGAAGCCGCGGCGACTCTCGGCGCGAATCGTTTGAAAACTTTTCGTCGCGTGATTTTGCCGATGCTGTTTTCGCCGCTGCTCACCGGATTTGCGCTGGCGTTCGCGCGCGCACTCGGCGAATACGGCTCGGTCGTTTTCATTTCCAGCAACATTCCGCTCAAAACACAAATCGTTCCGCTGCTCATCATGAGCAAGCTCGACCAATTTGATTATTCCGGCGCAACGGCGCTCGCTGTCGTCATGCTCGTGATTTCATTTTTGCTGCTGCTTGGCATCAACCTGTTGCAATGGCGCACGACGCGGCATCATACAATATAAAATGGCAGCCATCGTTTCCAATTTTAGCACGCGCCGTAATCGTCGTCGTCCGACGAGCGAGCCGGCATTTGTGCGCTGGCTGCTGATTTTCAGCGCGCTGGCATTTCTCGGAATTTTTCTCGTTGTGCCGCTCGTCGCCGTTTTCGTCAACGCATTTCAAAAAGGCGTCGGCTATTATTTTCACACGCTGGCCGACCCGTTTGTTTTGAGTTCAATCAAATTAACATTGCTCACCGCGGCAATTGCTGTTCCGCTCAACTGCATTTTTGGCGTCGCGGCGGCATGGGCGATTACTAAATTCGATTTTCGTTGGAAAAATATTTTAATCACGATGATTGATTTGCCGTTTTCGGTTTCGCCGGTGATTTCCGGTTTGATTTACGTTTTGGTTTTTGGCGCGCAAGGCTGGATGGGCCTTTATGAAAATGCCGACCATCCGTGGCTTCCGTGGTTCCAAAATTGGCTGAACGCGCATGATTTCAAAATCATTTTCGCCGTGCCGGGAATTGTTTTGGCGACGATGTTCGTGACCTTTCCGTTCGTCGCGCGCGAATTGATTCCGCTGATGCAGGCGCAAGGCCGCAGCGAAGAAGAAGCCGCGCGGACGCTCGGCGCGCGCGGGTGGCAAACATTTTGGCGCGTGACGCTGCCGAACATCAAATGGGGTTTGCTTTACGGCGTGATTTTGTGCAACGCTCGCGCGATGGGCGAATTCGGCGCGGTCTCGGTCGTGAGCGGACATATTCAAGGCAAAACGAACACGATGCCTCTGCAAATCGAGGCGCTGAACAACGGCTACAATCAAACCGGCGCGTTTGCGCTGGCGTCGCTGCTGACGCTCCTCGCGCTGGTGACAATAGTTTTGAAAGCGTGGGTTGAAAACAAAA
>JAJPKI010000211.1 GCA_021323835.1 Verrucomicrobiota bacterium
AATTTCACGTGACTTGCACCCGTGCGCAACCGGCGGACAATTGGACCGGCCGCACCGGTCGCGTGGACGCTGTGTGGCTCAAAGAGCACGTCAAAGATTTGGCGAACACGGTTTTCTACGCCTGCGGCCCGAACGCGCTCGTGGAATTTGCCGAAGCCATCGTTTTCGAACTCGGCGTGACCAAAGAACAAATGAAAACGGAAAAATGGGGTTGAAACGCACCGCACTTTTTTCTGCGCACCAAAAACTCGGCGCCAAGCTGATTGATTTCGGCGGCTGGGAAATGCCGGTGCAATACACCAGCATCACCGACGAACATCTCGCTGTTCGCAATGCCGCCGGGATTTTCGACATTTCGCACATGGGCGAAGTCACCGTCAGCAGCGCGGCATCGGCGGAATTTCTCAATCACGTTTTGACGAACGACATCCGCAAGCTCGCGCCCGGCCTTGGGCAATACACTTTAATGTGCAACGAGCGCGGCGGCGTGATTGACGATTTATACGCCTACCAGCTTTCCGGCGGAGTTTATTTGCTCATCGTCAACGCGTCGCGCACGGAAGCCGATGTTGCCTGGTTGAAAGCGCAATGGGAAAAATTTCCGCGCCGCAGCGAAGTGAATTTAACCGATGCGTCGCATAATTATTCCGCAGTCGCTGTTCAAGGTCCTCGCGTTAAGGAATTCATCAATAACGTTTTTCCCAACGCGTCCGTTTCTGCAATGCGCGTGAATCACGTTACTGATTTGAAGAAAAATCAAATCGGTGGATTCAAATTTGAAAATCAAAGCGTTTTGGTTTCACGCACCGGTTACACCGGTGAGGACGGATTTGAAATCACCGGCGAAGCCAATGCGATTGTAAAAATTTGGGACAAAATTCTGGAAATTGGCGCGCCGTTTGGAATTAAACCCTGCGGACTTGGCGCGCGTGACACGTTGCGAACGGAAGTTTGCTATCCGCTTTACGGTCACGAATTGGACGAGGAAACAACGCCAATCGAAGCCGGCGTCGGATTTTTTGTCTCGCTCGACAAAGGCGAATTTATTGGTCGAAAGGTTTTGGTTGAACAAAAAGCCAATGGCACAAAGAAGAAATTAATCGCTTTCAAAATGACTGATAAATCGGCGCCGCCGCGTCCGCATTATCCGATTTGGGCAAATGGTGCGAGCGTTGGCATTGTTACGAGCGGAACACAAAGCCCGTCGCTGAATATTGGAATTGGCATGGGATTTGTGCCGCCGGAATTTTCCAAACCGGACACGAAGATTGAAATTGAAATTCGCGGCAAACGCTTTGCGGCAGTTGTCGTGAAGAAACCGATTTACAAAAAGAGTTGATTGCCGCGAAAGAACGCAAAGCGCGCAAAAATTATTTTCATTTTGCGATTTTTGTGTTCTTTTGTGGCCAAGAATTATGAGCAACATTCCTTCGGATTTGAAATACACGAAATCGCACGAATGGGTTCGCGTCAGCGGCGACATCGCGACCATCGGCATCACCGACCACGCGCAGCATGAATTGACCGACATCGTGTTCGTCGAATTGCCCGAAGTCGGGCGCAAGGTGAAGGCCGGCGAAGCCTGCGCCGTGGTGGAATCCGTGAAAACTGCCAGCGACATTTATTCGCCGGTGAGCGGCGAAATTTTGGAAACGAACAAAGCTGTGGTGGACAATCCCGCGCTCGTGAACAGCAAGCCTGATAGCGACGGCTGGTTTTTCAAAATCAAATTGAGCAATCCAGCGGAATTGAATTCGTTGCTCACGCCGGAAAAATATAAAGCGCAAATTAACGGATAATCCAATCGCTGGAGCGATTTGGCTTCTGTGGTAAATTCTGGAATGAAAATTCGTTTATTCATCAAGCCGTATTGCGGTTGGTGTCACAAAGCCATTCGCTGGCTCGACGACCACGACGTTGAATACGAAAAGATTGACGTGATTGCTGACGACGACGCATTTGACGAGATGGAGAGAATTTCCGGCCAGACGCTTGCGCCGGTGATTGATGTGGACGGAAAAATTCTCGCTGATTTCGGGCCGGAACAATTGGAAAAATTTTGGAAAACGCTTTGACACGAATTTTCAGATTTGTGTCGCGCGAAGACCGCGAGGGCACGCGAAGAAGATTTTTTCCTTCGCAAACTTCGCGTTCTTCGCGCGAAATTAATTTTCCGTGTTTCATCTGCGTTCAATCTGTGGCAAAATAATTTTGTGACGACGACTGAATTGAAACCGCGCCCGCGTTTGCCGGAATGGCTGCGCATCACGCTGCCGCAATCCGACACCTTCGCGCGCACGCGCTCGCTGCTGGACGAGCTGAAGCTGCACACGGTTTGCGAAAGCGCCAAATGCCCGAATCACTGGGAATGCTGGGCCAAAGGCACGGCGACGTTCATGATCGCGGGCGACCGCTGCACGCGCGCCTGCGGATTTTGCGCGGTCAGCACGGCCAAGCCGCTCGCGCTCGAAGCCGATGAACCGGCGCGCGTGGCCGAAGCGACGCGACGGATGAAATTGAAGCACGTCGTCATCACGGCGGTGGCGCGCGATGATTTGCAGGACGGCGGTGCGGAACATTTTCGCCAGACGATTGAAAAAGTGCGTGAACTGAATCCGGGAATTGTCATTGAAGTGCTCGTGCCGGATTTTTTGGACAATGACGCGGCGATTGAAAATGTGCTCGCGGCGAATCCGCATATTTACAATCACAATCTGGAAACGGTTCGGCGTTTGACGCCGGATGTTCGCCATCGCGCGACTTACGACCGCAGCTTGAGCGTTTTGAAAAAAGTGAAAGCGAAGCGCGGCGACACGATTTACACCAAGTCCGGCGTGATGCTGGGACTTGGCGAAACGGAAGAAGAATTATTTCAGGCGATGCGCGATTTGCGCGCAGCGGATTGCGACATTCTCACGCTCGGCCAGTATTTGCAGCCAACGTTAAAGCATTTGCCGGTGAAGGAATTTGTGACGCCGGAAAAATTTGCCGAATACAAAATCGTCGCCGAAGAAATGGGATTTGTTCACGTCGCGAGCGGGCCGATGGTGCGCAGTTCGTATCACGCGGACGAATTTGAATTGCCGTTAGCGCGGTAAAATCGCGCGACCGTGCGTGAGCCAATAAATTAAAACAGCCATGCACGCAAAAAAAATCAGGAAACCGATGACGGTGACGGCGGTGCGAATAGTTTTTGCTTTTTCAGAAATGTTCGCCATCTGTTGCTTTTCCAAATTCATAAATCCTGCAAATTTATTTTCCAATGCGGCGGCGACGGCGTCTTCGTCTTTTAATTGGAGTGTGAGCCATTTGCCTTCGCCGGTGTTCCACTGTTCGGGCAACCGCTTCAAAATTTCCGCGTTCGCCGGTTGAAATCCGAGTCGCGGCCAGAACGGAGAGTTTTCCTGCGTCCAAATCCGAAACACGCCGTGATTGGCGGCGAGCGTTTCGACGCGTTCCCAAAACAATTCGCGCGCGGCATCGGCGACCGAGAAATCGGAAAAGCCTTCACAATAAAGCAATGCTGCTGGGCCGGCAAATTGGATTCCAATCGTGCCAACGACATGACCGTTCATTTCGGCGACCTGAAATTCTTTCAATTGTTTTTCCAGCGCCTCTGACGGCAATCGCATGGAATCCCAAATTGCGCGCAAGGCAGGAAGGTCTTCAATGGTTGCGCGACGAATTTTCAACGACGAAATCATCGCGTCCAATTTGCCCGAAATTTAATTTAAGGCAATTGCAAGAGATAGAACAATTGGGCGTTGGTGCTCATTGGATTGGTGAAATTGAACGCGCCATTGGCGTCAAATGGATTTGTCGAAATTGGCGTCCATAAATTCAGCGGCAAGGCGATGTTGGTGGACGAAAGCACATAATAATTTCCGTTGGGCAATCCGTTCGAGCCGGCGAAGATGAAATTATTTCCGGATGCGGTCATTGCGCCGAAATGCGGCGCGGCGTTTGTGTTCGCGGCAATGCTTAAATCAATTCGATGCTGCGCGGAATTATCCACGAGGCTGGCGACAAATCCGGCGGGCAGCAAGCCTTTCACAAAATTCGCAGCGACAGAACCGCTAAAGGAATTGTAAGAAATGAGCGGAAACGTTTTCGCGCTCGTCACGTTGGCAATTGAATCAATGGAAATGGTGCTGGCGCCGCTGACGATAAGATTGGTGACACAAACGTTTGTGGAAATGGAATTGCCGTTGAGATTCAAATGCAACGTGGAATTGGTAATGGCAAACGTGCTAATGCGCGACGCAGGCGAACCGGCGGAATTGGTTAAAATCAAAGTGCCACCGGACATCGTGATTGTTGAAATACCGCCACCGGCGACAATTGAATTCGCAAAAATTGATCCGCCGTTTACGTTCAAAGTTCCTTGCGCAAATGCATTCGTTGCATAGAACGACGCGCCGTAATACAGATTTGTAACGATGTTGTTTTTGGTCGTGTCGGGATTTCCGCCGACGAGCGAATTGGCGACGCCCGCGGCCAAGACCAATTTATTGTTCACGGTTAATGTTCCGCCGTTGACGTTAATTTGGCCAATGCCGGTATCGGTGACATCGCTCGATAGTTGCCAGCCGTTGGTGAGATTGTTGACGTTGATGTTTCCGGAATTAAAAGCAAGTGTGCCGACCGACACGCGATTGGAGCTGGTGCCGACGCCGAGCGCGGATTCGGTTCCGGTTCCGGTTTTGCCGAGAATCAAGCTGTCCACCAAAACATCGAGATTGCCGTTCGAGAAATCATTTGTGCCGCGCGGACAGCAAACGTTTGCCGTGCCGGTGGCGCCTATCAAATCGGCGATGAGCCATACCGCGACGCGGCTGCTGTCGCCGCTTGTGCCGCGGAAAAATGCCGACGGATTTTGATTTGTGAAATTGGAATTAAACGCGAGCAATCCCCAATAGCCTTTTTGTCCACCGGCACGAATGACATTGGCATTGATACGATTGGTTAAACCGAGATAAGCATAGCTCGGGTCGCCGGGATTACTGCCGTTGTTGCCGATGTCGAATCCGGCAGTCGCCGTCGCGCTGCCATTGGCAATCGTAATCGTGTTGGTTTTCGCCAGAATTAAAGTTCCCGCCGAGCCATTGGCCATGCAGCCGATGAGCAATTGCGAAATGTTCGCGGAAAAATTGTCCAGTCCTGACATGTCTAAAATGGCTCGCGTGCTAGCGGTGGCTGGATGATTGCCGCTGGTGTTGTATTCGGCCACAGCCATTACGCCGTCGGGACGCGAAATATTCATTGCGCCGCCGCTGCCGGAAATGGTGGCGGAAACGGACGAACCTGCGGCGGTCGCACTCGTGTTTGTGCCGACAAGCAAACTATATCCGGCGGTGACGAATGAACTGCCGGTCAGGATATTTGTGCCGGTGATATTCAGCGTGGTGCCGGAAAGATTCATTGTGTGTCCGCGTGTGCCGCCGCTGGGAGGATTGAGCGCAAACCACAAGCTGTTAATCGTCGTGGAAAAATCGGCAAAATTGGTCAAGCCGCTCGCGGTGTTGTTGAAAATGACGTCATTGGAAATTCCCGGAACGCCATAACCAAGGGCAACAAGGTTTGTCCAGTTTAACGCAGTTGACCAATTCGTGTCGGTGCCGCTTGCATCCGTCCAATAAAGTGCGCCGGGCGCGGCGGCGATAATTGAACTTACATTCAGTGTCATGGTGTCCGAATTCGTCACGTTGGCGCCAATGCCGGTAACGGTTAGCGTGTAACTTCCTTGCGGCGTGAGCGCGCCGGAAGTGGTAATCGTGAGAGTGGAATTGGTCGTCGTGCTATTGACAATTGTTGGAGAAAAATTCGCATTTGCGCCGGCGGGCAATCCGCTGATGCTCAATGTCACGTTATTTGTGAAATCCGGTGTGGCGATGAAGTTGACGGTGTAGACGGCGTTGTTGCCGGGCGCAACCGTTTGCGGGTCAGGCGAAACGCCGAGCCAAAACTGGTTCGTCATGCTCAAAATCCATTGCGCCAGCAGATTCGTCGCTTCGGTGTCAACGAGATTGGAATCCAGAGGCGGCATTTGGATTGACGAACCGCCGCCAAGGTCACGCGTAGAAGCGCGCGTGAACAAAACAGAGTTGGTAAGCGACATCGGCGTGATGACATGATTGCTCACATTGCCGAAATTGTTGAAGAGCGTGCCGTTGATTAAACCGGCCAATGCGGTCGGCGTGGTGATGCGTGCGTCCCAATTCGCGGCTTGCACCGTTCCGTTCGGCTGATGGCATTGCGAGCAATTCGCCATCAGGAATGAGCGGGAACGAAATTCCAAACTGTAAGCGGTGTTCGTCGCTGTCGCGAGCTTCAGCAGCGTGTTCGGGTCGTTTGTCATCGGCGAAGAAAAATATCCGGCGGCGCTCAACGCCTGAATTTCATTCGTCGCGCCGAAGCCGTAATCGTAAGTGCAATTCAGTTGCTCGGTTCGCGTGCCGAGGCCAAATCCGCCGGCGGACGTATGACAGGCAATACATTCATTTTGCGACGGGAAGTGCCACGTTTGCGTGCGGATAATTCCGCCGTCATTAATGACGTAATTGGTGTCCATGCCGGTGGACGGCGCGAGAATCGCATTTGTTTTGGAATTCCAAATGTAACAGACGCCGTAAACGCCGGAGGAATTTTTCACGAGCAATCGCGTTTCCAAACGGATTTGTGACGCCGCATCGCCGTTGGTCAGCTCGAGATTGAAATGTTTAATCCAAACCGTCCCGGTCGGAAAACTCCAATTGCCATTGGCGTTGAAACCGATGGTGAGATTTGTATTCGGCACGGAGAACCAGCGCGATTTAATGGCATTGTCCGACCAGAACGGCACGTTAATGGTGTAAGGCAAAATTCCCGACGCCGGTTTCAGCGCGTCTTGCGGACTTGTGAGCGAAAGCAAATTGGAAAATGCGCCGGTGTCGTAAAGCGTTGGCGGCAGCGGCGAGCCGCTGGTCGAACTGTTGTAAATAATTTTGTTGATGGTCGCGGCGGTGGCAAAGCCGGTGGTTTTTGTTGCGCAAAGCAGAACGTCGCCGTTGCGCGGGTCGGTCCCAAAAGCGGTGACGTTGAGCGTGCTGTCTTGAATGATTGGATAATTCGGGCCGGACGCGCCGCTCACATTTGTCACGCTGGCAGTGTAATTGGAAGCGACGAGCGTCCAGATATTTCCGTCAACGTAATCGCAATAAACGTAATTGCCGTAAAGTTGCGGTAGATTAGAGCCGCGATAAACCACGCCGCCGATGACGCAGTTGCCCTGATTCGTCAACGAGCCGTGCGCGTAATGCACAATCGGCCAGCGCACTTGCGTGCCGCTGGTCGCCACATAAGTCGTATGCGGCAACGTGCCGCCGGACGAAACGTTCGTGCCTTCCCAATATGCCCAGCCGAGATTGTCGCCTTTTTGAATCACATCCACTTCTTCGTAATGGTCCTGACCGACATCACCGCAATACAAAACATTTGTGCCGAACGCGTTCGTGTTGAAATCAAAATTCCATCGCCATGGATTGCGCAAACCGACGGCGTAAAATTCCGTGCGCACAAGATTTGAATTCACGGTCAGCCCGTTGTAATTCGTGATGCCGATGAACGGATTGTCGGCGGGAATCAAATAATTTGCTGAAACGGTCAGCGCGGACGTTCCGGGATTCGGTGTCAAATTTCCCGGACGCTTGTCCACGTCAATGCGCAGTAAACCGGCGAATAAACTGTTCGTGATGATTTGCGCGCAATTGCGGCCGTCGTGCTCCGCGCCTTCGTCGCCGACGGAAATGTAAAGATAACCGTCCGCGCCGAAATGGATGTCGCCGGAATTATGATTCGGGTCGCGGTCGGCCTGATCATAAAAAATCACCTGCGAATTCGTGTCGCCTTGATTTGGATTCGTCGGAGAAATTTTAAATCGCGC
>JAJPKI010000231.1 GCA_021323835.1 Verrucomicrobiota bacterium
GGTCGGTCAACGGCGACCAGTCGTAATTATATTCGCCATACTGCGGAGCGCCGGAACTGGGATTCAAATTGTCGTATTTGACGAATTGTGAATGGCCGTCCACCAAAAGAACATTCACGCCGTCGGGACTGTGCGCGCCGTTTGGGTCGGGAAACAGTCCCAAATTGTCCACGGTAAAAATTTCTCCCGGAACTTTGCTGGCATAACACGTTTGGATGATTCGCTGCGACGGATGCGTTACTTCGGATTCTTTATGCACAGTGACTGCGTCCGGCACGACGGAAGGACTGGCGGAATCCTGATTGCCGTAAAATGCGTAGTAATAATAATAGGAGCAAATCGTCCCAAGATTATTCGTCGAGGTGCTCATGCCGACGCCGGCCCAATCCACCGCCGCTGCTTGATAATTGAAACACAAACCGGTGTCGAGCGGGCAACGAAAAACATTCGCGCCGTTCGTTGGCAAATAACTGCTCATCAATTTTGAATAATCGCGCAACGGCGTCACCCACCACGCGTTGCCGGAATTGGGGAAAGCATCGGAACTGTCCGCGAGATATAAATGCTGCGCGATGCCGAACTGCTTGAGATTGGAAATGCAGGTGATGTCCTTCGCCTTTTTCTTTGCCCGCGCCAGCGACGGCAACAACATCGCCGCCAGAATGGCAATGATGGCGATGACCACCAGCAATTCAATCAACGTGAAACCGCGCCTGTGACTGACTCGACTCACGCCGTCAGATTCTTCGCGCTGACAGTTTTCGTCAATCTCAAACCGATGGAATTAAAACCCCAATTGCCCGATTTATTGCCCGTGCTGAAATTATTTTGTGAAACGGAATTTGGAACAGTGGCGGCGCGTTGAATCGTCGTGCATTCATCGTTTGCGCTATCACAAGCGGCAGAAGAAACTGGATTTGGAATTTCCCGACGGCGGGCAATACGAATATCTCGACGTTTCGTCGAAAGAATTTCGTGAATTAACGCGCGCCGATTCCATTGGAAAATTTGTGAATCAGCAAATTAAAAAACATCGCTTTCGGAAATTAAATCTAAAGTCGGATTAATCACCAAGCGAAGTGCCAACATGCCGCGCAGTTTCCACCCACGGATGGTCAATCGGAACGATTTTGCGTTTGCCGGCTACTTTTTCCAGAGGCACCGGCTCGGTGCCTTCGCCGCGCGCGGCCACCATCACTCCAAAAACACCGTCATTAATTAAATCCGCAGCTGCGCCGCCAAGCCGCGTGGCAAGCAAGCGGTCGGCAGGTGAAGGCGTGCCGCCGCGTTGCACGTAACCGAGAATCGTCACGCGCGATTCGAGATGCGTGAGTTCTTCCAATTGGTGCGCGAGACGCAAAGTATTTCCCGTGTGGCGTTGTTCGAGCACGGCAAGTTCGGCTTTGGCCATTTTCTTTTCTTCCACCGTGCGGGCGCGTTCGCGTTTTGATTCGGCGGCTTTGAAAGCGCGCGCATCGTCAATGCTCATCGCGCCTTCGGCCACGGCGACAATGCTGAAATTCGTTCCGCGTTTGCTGCGGCGGCCAATGGCTTCGGCAATTTTGTCCACGTCGTAAGGAATTTCTGGAATTAAAATCACGTCCGCGCCGCCGGCGATTCCCGCGCCGAGCGCGAGCCAGCCCGCGCGATGTCCCATGACTTCGGCGACGATAATTCGATGATGGCTGTGCGCCGTGCTGTGCAAACGGTCAATTGTCTCGGTGGCAATATCGAGCGCGGTCGCAAAACCAAATGTTGCGTCGGTCATCGCCACGTCGTTGTCGATTGTTTTGGGTAAGGTGATGATATTGAGTCCGGCCTTTGATAAATGCAGCGCATTTTTTTGCGTGCCGCCACCGCCGAGACAAACGAGCGCATCCAATTCCCATTTTTTGTAATTCTCGAAGATGACATCGGTCATGTCCTGAGTTTTGCCGTCAATCAACATGCGATGCGGCTTGTCGCGGCTGGTTCCGAGAATCGTGCCACCGACGGTGAGAATTCCCGCAAGGGCGGCTTTATCCAATTTTAATTTGCGTTCTTCGACGAGGCCGCGGAAGCCGTCGCGAAAGCCGATGCTTTAGATTCCGTAATTTAGCGCCGCCTTGCCGACGCCACGAATGGCTGCATTGAGGCCGGGACTGTCGCCGCCGGCGGTGAGAATTCCGATTCGTTTGGCTTTGCCCATTTGCGTTATTTGAATTCAGGAATTTTTCTTTGTCGAGAACAAGTTCACGATTTTTCAAATTTTTTTCGGAAAAAAAACAACGCGCCGAGGCAGCCGCAAAGCGCAATTACCGAAATGACAGCGCCAATTTCAAACGCGCGGTCTTCGTAAATCAATTGGATGCGATGTTTGCCGGCGGAAATTTGCACGGCTTGAAACGCGTGATTTGCCTGCAATAAAGGAGTTGGATTTCCATCAACGAATGCCTGCCAATTGTGATAGTAAGTTTGCGCAATGACGACAAGCGACGGTTCGTCAGCTTCGGCTTCGATATCAACGCTTCGAGTTTTGAAATTTGAATCCAGGATGCGCGCGCTCGTTTGATTTGAAACAGTCACGAAAGATTTTGTTTGTTCGAGCAGGAAAACAATTTTGCGTCCGTCAAAATCCGGCCGGCTCAAGGGCGTGTCCAAAGTGTAACGCTCAACAAAGACCGGTTTTTGTCCCGCGGTGACGAGCGGAAAAAAATTGGGACGCGATTGCCACTGATAAATGTCGTTGGTCGCCGTGATTTGTGAGACGCCGAGGAAATCTTCGACGGCCGGATAATTTGCGTTGGGCGTCCCGTAAAGCAGCAGGCGGACTTCGCTCCATTCGCGCGGCAGCACTGAATAAAATCCATCCACTTTTGGAATTTCATCCAGCAGGTTGCAATCGGCTTCGCCGCCGACGCGGCCGACGAGGAAATTATTTTGCGGATTACGAATGGCCGTATGCACGAATCGTAAAAATACCGATGGCAACAGCATCGCGCGCGATTTTCCCAGTTCCGGCTGCGGACGCAGTTGTAATTTTTCCCGCGCAAGGTTCGGCGCGTAGATAGTTGCAGGCGCTGTTGGATTTTGGGTTGGTTCATGGGTGAGCACGTCCAGCCATGCCAGCAACACAAGCGCCAGCGGAATTATTTTTTTGAAAATTGATTTGCTCTCTTTCGTGAAAACAAAAAGCAAAGCGCTGGTGGCGAGCAGAAAAATGATGCGCGCAAGGCCGTTGATGAAGACAGCGTGATTTTCGGCATCGGCGCGCGCCGTCCAAAATAAAATTCCAATGATGAGCGCAAAAAAGATTATTGCCGTCAGGACAATTTGTCGCGCCGCCGGTTTTTTTTGAATTTCCGCCAGTGTAAATGCCGCGAGCAATGGAGCGATGAATGTCAGCAGCAAAACATATTTGATCGGATAAGTGATGAAACTTAACGCCGGGAAAATTTTTCGCAAGGCCGGATAAACGGGAGTGTTTTCGCCCAGCGCAAAAATAACGGCGACGATGGCTGCAATTACGAGCAACGGCACGCGCGGCTGTTTCCAATGTCGCACGGCGAGAATGGCCAGCAACAATCCGCCGATTCCTAAAAAATATGACGACGTCCAATTCTGGCCGTTTTGAAAAAATATACCCATGGCTTGCGAACCGAAGGCCATGGGCACAAAAAAATTCGCCCAGCCCGACGCGGGCATGGACCAACGCAAATCGGCATAGCCGGTTTGACGTTCCGAATGCGCAGCCAAATCCAGAAACGGCAACAATTGAATCGCCGCCAAAGCAGCGACCATCAAAATGACAAGCGGGAATCGAAAGAACATTTTTCCGCGCGGCGCCTTTCCCCGGAGAAAATCACGCAGCCATAAAACCGCCAGCAGCAACCATGTAAAAAAAATTGTTTCCGGTCCGCCGGCGAGCATTTGCATCGCGCCGGCAAAAGCGGCGAGAAAAATTTTCCTTCCGCCATCGCGCCATGCCATTTCGACCGCCAACACCACCCACGGCATCCAGCTAAAGGTTGCAATGTGGCTTGGCCACATCAGCAAATTCAACGTCAGCCCGTTGAAAGAAAAAGCTGTTCCCGCAAAGGCGGCGGCGAAATTATTTTCCGTCCAGTGCCGCGCAAGAAAAAACATTCCCATTCCGGCGAACCACAAATGGAGCAGACAAAAAAAACTTAACGACCATTGCAGTGGCAGCAGCAGATAAATCAGCGACGGCGGATAGAGCGGCATCGTGTTCCATTGCGCGAGAAAAGGGACGCCGCATTCATTGTAAGGGTTCCAAAACGGCAATTCGCCACGCCAAAAACATTCGCGCTGAAACACCGCGTTCGGATAAGAAAAAAAACCGAAATCGCGGATGACAAAAGTTTGCAGGCCGGAAACGACTTGCGGAAATGTCGCGAAAATCAACAGCGCCAGCAAAATGCCGAAGCGCAACGGCGTGAAAAAGTTGAGCAGGCGGTTTTCGTTTGCTTCGGTCATGAGCTTGCGCGCAATTATTCAAGGATGCGTTCCCGAAAGCCACGAGAAAAATGCGCGATGCCGCGCGACGAAGCGATAAATGACTTCCGAAAGCTTTGCGAAAATTTTGGATTTCCGATACCAGCGCAAAAATCTTTGATGTTTCGGGTTTTTTGCCAGCGAAAGAAAAACCGCATGTGCGCCGTGAAAAACATTGCCGTTGATTTCGATGAGATGAACAGATTTCTCAAATTGTTCGTGTGGAATTTCTGGAAATCGTTTTGCAATTTCAGGATTTTGAAACGGCAAATAATCAATTGCGTCGCCGGTCAATTTTCGCCAGCGGCCAATCCAATGTTTGCAGAAATTACATTCGCCGTCGTAAACCATCAACGGCTTGAGTGGCGGATTTGAGATTTGCCGGACAAAATTTTCCTCCGTTCGCATAAATCAATTGAAACGCAGAAAGCAGCGCGGTCAAATTTGTTTTTGTGGAATTTTGCAATGTCGCTAAACTTTTCAGCCATGAACAATTTCCGAACTGAATCCGATTCGATGGGACAAATGCAAGTGCCGGCGGACGCGTATTATGGCGCGCAAACGGCACGCGCGGTGGAAAATTTCCCCATCAGCAACCTGCGCTTTCCACGCCAATTCATTCGCGCGCTCGGTCTCATCAAGAAAAACGCCGCTGTCGCGAATACGTCGCTCAACTTGCTGCCGAAAAATATTTCCGATGCAGTCCAGAAAGCTGCGCAGGAAGTCATCGAAGGAAAATTGGATTCGCAATTTGTCGTGGACATTTTCCAAACCGGCTCCGGCACTTCGACGAACATGAACGTCAACGAAGTTATCGCGAATCGCGCGTGTGAAATTTCCGGCGGCAAACGCGGCGATAAATCCGTGCATCCAAACGACCACGTCAATCGCGGGCAATCGTCCAACGACGTGATTCCAACGGCGATTCATTTGGCCGCACTGGATGGCATTGTTCACAATTTGATTCCCGCGTTGGAAGAATTGCATTCGTCGCTGGATAAAAAAGCGAAAGAATTTGATTCCATTTTGAAAATTGGCCGCACGCATTTGCAAGACGCAACGCCAATTCGGCTTGGGCAGGAATTTTCCGGTTACGCCAGCCAGATTGCGCACGGAATCGCGCGGCTGAAATCTCTCGAAAAAAATCTCGGCGAATTGCCGCTCGGCGGAACGGCGGTTGGAACAGGCATCAACACGCATTTGGAATTTTCGCGCCGGACGATTGAAGGCATCGCGCGTGAAACAAAATTAAATTTACGCGAGGCGACAAATCATTTTGAAGCGCAAGGCGCGATTGACGCGCTGGTTGAAGCGAGCGGCGCGTTGAAAACCGTTGCAGTGAGTTTGATTAAAATTGCGAACGATGTTCGCTGGCTCGGTTCCGGTCCGCGTTGCGGCTTGGGCGAAATTAAATTGCCCGCGACGCAGCCGGGTTCAAGCATCATGCCCGGCAAAGTGAATCCGGTGATGTGCGAAATGGTGATTCAAGTCGGCGCGCAAGTCATCGGCAACGACGCGGCGGTGACGTTCGCGGGCACGTTCGGAAATTTTGAGTTGAACACGATGCTACCGGTCGCCGCGCATAATTTGCTTCAGTCAATTGATTTGCTGACGAGCGCCGTAAAAGTTTTTTCGCGCCGCTGCATTTCCGGCTTGGAAGCTGACGCAGAAAAATGCGTTGGCAACATTGAGCAAAGTCTGGCGATGTGCACGTCGCTCGCGCCGGAAATCGGTTACGACAAAGCGGCGAAAATCGCGAAGGTCGCTTACGAAACCGGAAAAACGGTTCGCGAAGTGGCGCTGGAAACCAGCGGCCTCGGCAAAAAGAAATTGGATGAATTGCTCGACGCGCGCAGTCAGACCGAGCCGGGAACGGGCGTTGGAATGGCTGCGGGTGGTTAAAACTTCCAATTCCATTCGCGCGTCGAATATTTCTCTTTCGCTAATTCGGAAATTTTTTTCAGCGGCGGGTTTTTCAATGGAGACTTTGCATTCCAGATTTTTTGCGTGGTGGCTTTCACCTTGTCTGCAGACAAGTTCAAGTTCGTCAAAAA
Organism: Verrucomicrobiota bacterium; assembly: GCA_021323835.1. Lineage (GTDB taxonomy): Bacteria > Verrucomicrobiota > Verrucomicrobiia > Limisphaerales > UBA11358 > UBA11358. The sequence continues at coordinate 6,549 of JAJPKI010000231.1, forward strand.
TTTGTCGTGGCTGCGGTCGCTGCGATAATCCGGCTGCTTCGACGGCATTTGCAGAAATTCACTGACAAGTTTCAAATCGAAATCCAAAAGAAATGTTCCGTGAAAGAGCAGGAAATTTTTGCGGCGTCGCTGCGAATTGCCGGAAAACTTTTTGTCGCCAATCACTAAATCAGTGCAGCCGCGAACAGTGATTGCCGATGATGGATTGTGAATTGCAGATTCAATCGCCACTTGATTTTGTTCCATGATGAATTTATTCGCGCTGGTGATGCCTGCGAGCGGCGAATTTTCAGCGATTCGCAAAACAAGCGCGTAATTCAAACAGCCGCGTCCTTGTAAAACGGTTCCGCCGCCGGAACAACGGCGCAAAATTGGAATTTTTTTCATTTCGCAATTTCCCACATTCACTTCCGTCGCGATTTTGTTTGCGTAGCCGACGACAACGAAATATTCCGGCGATTCCCAAAAGCGAAGAATTTCTTCACATTCATTTTCTTCGCACCAGTCGAGCAGCGCTTCGTCTGCGGCGAGATTTTCTTCAGGCGAATTGAAAGTGAAATCAAATAACTTCATTTCGAAAATGATTTTGGCTGGCGTTGATGATAAATTTAGGTTTAACTGGTGAACGCATTCGCGTCACAAGGCAATTGAATCACAGTGAAAGTTGAGACAAAAGAAATTTAC
>JAJPKI010000351.1 GCA_021323835.1 Verrucomicrobiota bacterium
ATTCACATTGCGGCGCGAGCATTTGACCAACGTGTCCCCTCGCCAACAACCACACGTCCAATGCGTCCTTCGCGAAAGTTGACGCATATTTACGAAAATCCATTGGAAGGTTTGCGCAACACGGAATTCCGCATGGAAGCGCCGGATGCAAAATCTGTGCAGCTCGCGGGCGATTTCACCGAATGGGAAAAAGCGCCGCTGGACATGGTGCAATCTTACGATGGCACGTGGTTCACCATCGTGCCGCTGTTGCCGGGAACATATTCGTATCGGTTCATCGTGGACGGCCAATGGCTGGACGACCCGCATTGCGCCAAGCATGTGCCGAATCCGTTCGGCACAGAGGATGCGGTGATGAGCGTGGACTAAATTAAACATGGGAATTTTGGGAAACGATTTGAAAATTCAACGTGAAAATAAATATTTGGAATCTCGCCGTCCAATTTTTCGGACGGACAGCGTCGCTTTGCGTCGGGGCGGCGTTGGTGGTCGCGTGGGCAATCACCGGCCCGTTGTTTTACTTGAATGATTTGGCGCAAGACCGGTTTAACAAAAAAGCAAAAGGGACATTATGACAAAAGCAATTGGATTGGCATTACTCGCAGCGGGAATCGCGTTGCTCATTTACGGCCTCAACTCGCAACATTCTTTCAGCTCAAATGTGTCGCAAACCTTCACCGGCCATCCGACAAATCAAGCGATGGGATTTATCATTGGCGGCATCGCGGGAATCGTTCTCGGCGGCGTGCTGACGTTCATACCTACGAAAAAAGTGTAACTGTCACTGTCACAGTTTGCAAAATGCGCGGTGTGAACCGCAAAAATGCAAATTGTGTCGGCTTAAAATGACTTATTTCAATAATTTCACGAAGAGAATGGCAATTTTTTTATTGGCACATGGGAAGCTAAATCCTCGGAAGGAATAAAGGATTTATGAAAACATGGAAATATTTTACAACTTTGGCGGCCGCAACAACTAGCCTGGCATTTGCGGCTAATGGACAAGATACGACGGTCGTGCAATCTCCGGCTCCTGGTGATTCAACGACAGTCGTGCAAACTCAACCGGCTCCGCCTCAACCAGTCGTCGTGGAAAATGATGTCGAACCATATTATCGCAATTTGGAATTTTCGGTGGACGGTTTTGGCGTGCTCGCGCTCGGCTCGCAAGACATTGACCACATCAGCGGCGCGCGAATCCGGCATGATGCGCGCTTCGGCGCCGGCGCCGGCGTAAATTTGTTCTTCAATAAAATGGTCGGCATCGGCGGCGATGTCTGGAGTCTGGATACGACGGGGCGTTTTATTGACAACGCTTCCGGAAATCTCATCGTGCGATTTCCCATTGGCGATTCTCCGTTTGCGCCTTATGCCTTCGGCGGCGGCGGTTATCAATTTGACCGTGTCAAACAAGGGTTCGGACAATTCGGCGGCGGCGTGGAAATTCGCTTCAACCCGCACGTTGGATTTTTCGTAGATGCGCGTTACATCATTCCGCGGCGCACGGGCGATTATGGACTTGGCCGCGCGGGATTGCGCTTCAGCTTTTAGCCGTTAACAAAAAACTGAAATGGAAAAAGGAGAAATGGAAATATGAAAATAACCGCAACTACACTAAACCTGGCGCTGTGCCTCGGACTACTGACAACAGGCGTCGTCGCCACAACCTCCGGCTGTTCGAGCATGAAAAATGGCCGCACCACCGGTCAATACATTGACGACTCAACGTTGAAAATGCATGTCAAGAGCGCATTGGGAGACAATCCGCAATATAAATTCGATGGCGTGAACGTGGATGTTTATCGCGGCACGGTGCAATTGAATGGCTTCGTCGCCACGCGCGACCAGAAATCTCAAGCCGAGCAAATTGCCAAAGGCGTGCAAGGCATGAGCAATGTCGTCAATAACATCACCGTCCAACAACAATAACTATGAAAAAATTATTTCCGATTCTTGCGCTCGTCGCCGGGCTTGCCCTGGCCGGATGCAATAAAGCCGACAACACCAGCTCCGGACCTGCCGGAAGCAACACGGGAACTGCCGTCAACGCGACCAACAGTTCTCCCGCAGGCACCAACGCTACCGCGCCATAATTAAAATTCGTTTAGTGCGACACGCCCCGCGCGATTGATTTCAATTGCGCGGGGGTTTTATTTTTCACCTTCAAAATCGCAACCGATTCCGGCGGCAAACGCGACGTTCCCTGTCCTGTTTTTATTCCCCGAACCGATGCCAGAATCAATTCGCATTTTTTTGGCAATGGAATTTCTTGCGGCTGATTTTTTAAATTGCACGCGATGACTATTTCTTTTCGTCGAAACGTCAGCCATAAATCCTTTTCGCTGAAATTCACCTCAACAGATTTCAAATCGCCGTCCATCAAGGATTTTTCACTCTTGCGCAGTTGAATTAGTTTCTTATGCCAATCCAGCATTTCCGCGTGCGGCGATTTTGAAATCTCCCGCCACTTCAATTTCGAGCGCAAAAAAGTTTCACGGTCTTGTGGATTCGGAATTTCCTCCGGTTTCCAGCCGAACATTTCAAATTCTTTGCATCGCCCGATGCCCACGGCCTTCGCCAATTGCTCTTCGCGATGGTCGGTGAAAAATTGAAACGGCGAACTCGCGCCCCATTCTTCGCCTTGAAAAAGCATTGGCACAAACGGCGACGTTAAAACAATCGCGGCGCCGATTTTCAATTTGCCCGCGCTCATCAAATGACTGCTGCGCTCGCCTTGCGCGCGATTTCCGATTTGGTCGTGGTTCTGCAAATAACCGAGAAAGCGCGCGCCATTCAAATCGCCAATCGGTCGCCCGTGAATCCGTTTGCGATGCGCAGAAAATTTTCCGTCATAGACAAAAACTTTTTGCAATGCTTTTGCCAAATCTTCCAGCTGACCGAAATCTTCATAGTAGCCGTTGCGTTCGCCGGTCAAAACGGAGTGCAGCGCGTGATGAAAATCGTCGCTCCATTGCGCATCCAATTGGTAGCCGCCACGCTCGCGCGACCAAAGCAGTCGCGGATTGTTCAAATCACTTTCGGGAATTAAAAAAAAATTTCGACCAAGTTGTGCGGAAAGTTTTTCAACTTTGATTTTCAATTCTTCGAGAATATGCACCGCCAATGCATCGAAAATGGCGTGCACCGCGTCCAATCGCAATCCGTCAAAATGATAATCGCGCAACCACATCAGCGCGTTGTCGCAAATAAAATTGCGAACCTCGCAACTGTCCGCGCCGTCGAAGTTTATCGCCTTGCCCCACGTCGGCGCGTATCGGTCGGTGAAATAATTGCCGAACTTTTCGAGATAATTGCCCGTCGGGCCGACGTGATTGTAAACGACATCGAGAATCG
>JAJPKI010000129.1 GCA_021323835.1 Verrucomicrobiota bacterium
AGTAATCTTTCGCCGCGAAGATTTACAATTTCCGAAAAAATTCCTTCGCCGTCTTGCATGTCGCCGCGCTCAATTCTTCCAGCGAACAATTTTTCACCTGCACGACTGTTTCAGAAATTTCTTTGACGTAAGCCGGCTCGCAGCGTTTGCCGCGATACGGAACCGGCGCGAGATAAGGGCAATCCGTTTCCAGCATGAATTTGTCCAGCGGCGTCGCAGCGACGGTATCGCGGACGTTTTGGCCATTTTTGAAAGTGACAATTCCCGTGAAACTGACAAGCGAACCAATTTCCAAAATTTTTCTCATGCGCTCGACATTTTCGCCAAAGCAATGAAACACGCCGCGCACTTTTCCGGCGAACGGTTTCAATTGCGCCAGCGTATCGTCAAAAGCATCGCGCTGATGAATCACGCAATTCAAACCGAGTTCAATCGCCACTTCCAAATGTTGCTGGAAAATTTGCGATTGTTTGCGCTGATAGCTTTTATCTTCGTCCGTTGTGACTTCTTTTTTGCCGCCGGGCAAACGATAATCCAAACCGGTTTCGCCGAGCGCGACAACTTTCGGATGCTTCGCCAATTCGCGCAACGAATCGCGAATGTCCTCCGGCGCTTCGTGTGCATTGGACGGATGCCAGCCGACGACGGCAAATACGTTCGGAAATGTTTCCGCGAGCGCAACCGCACGTTTGCTGCTTTCCAAATCCGTGCCGATAGAAATGATTTTTGAAATGCCAGCCGCATTGGCGCGCGCGATGACTTCGCTTAAATCATTTGCGTAATCAGGATAATCCAAATGCGCGTGCGTGTCGAAAAACGTCGGCATAACTCCATCAATCTCCGGTGGGCGGATATTTTTGTATCGCCTGCACGCAACGCGTGATTTCGTCTTTGTCGCCAATCGCTACCGCCAAATCCAAAAGCCGTTTCAAAATGTCGAACTTGACCGGATAATCAGGATTTTCATCAATGATTTTCCACAACTGGTCGTAAGTTTTTTTCTTGTCGCCTTGCGCGGCAAATTTATCGGCGAGTGTCGAATGAATCCGGATTTTTTGCTGCGGTGAAGGATTTAATTGCAGCGCCTTTTCATAAAAATCAATTGCCGACGATGGCTTGCCGGCTGCATCGCAAAGTTCCGCGAGTTTTTCCGTGAGCACGGCGCTGTTTGTGCGTTGCGGCAGCGATTGCAGCGATTCAATCAATTGCGGCGCCGTTGTGCCGCGCAACGCTGTCGCGTTGACGATGCGCAGGAACGACCATTCGATGAGCGGATTATTTTCCCGCAAAAATCTTTCGTGCAATTGTTCCGGTAATTGTCCGAACGGACGGTAAAGCGGGTCGCCGACAACGGTTGTTTGCCACGATAAAGTCAATTGCGCCGACCATGCGGCTTCTGCAAAAGTAAATTGTCCCACCGCCCAGCGCGAAAAAAACATTGCGACGTCCGGCGTGAACAGCAACGACGGTTCGTCCACCGTTCCCATCGTGCATGTCGCGCCTTTGGCGAGCAGCGGGCCGACCCAGCGATTAGTCGGGCTGCGAATTGTCGCCGCGCTGAACGAATGCAAATGATACGCGAACGCACCCGGCATGAATTCCACTTTCGGCCATTTGAATGGGCCGGAATATTCTTCGTCATACCAACCCGCGTAAAATGCGATTTGGCTCATCGGAAAACTGATTGGAAATGTTCCCGGTTTTTCGTCCACGATGGTTTCGTAGCCGAGCATTTTTGAAATCTCCGCCGCGCCCAAAAGCATTTTGTCGCCAATGAAATAATTCGACTCGCTTGCGGGAATGCCGCGCGTGTCAAAATAAGCGCGCCCCCAAAGCCCGTCGCGCTCGGCCTGCAACGATTTGTCCACGAGACCCTTCGCGATTTCCGCGCTCGGGCCATCAAGACGCGACACCAGCAAAATGCCGTTCGTCGGATTCAACACGGCGGCATTCGTTGTGCCGTAAAATGGATTTCCAAACGGACCAGTCAACGCAACATTCATTTCTGCAACCGGCAACAGCGTCAATTCCGAGTCCACCGCCGCTTCATTGCGCCGCAATTGAAAAGGCCAATTCGCCGCGCCAGCTTCTTGAATGCCCGGGTCGTTGGCAATGCGCAACGGCACGCCGTAACACAAACCGGCGTAACGAATTTTTGACGCAATCACGTGTCGTTGGACACGCTCCGGCTGGCCGTTCGTCGCGGGAATGACGGTCTTGAAAAATTTCCACAAACCGTCTGACTCCAATTTTCTCAGTAGTGGCAATTGCAACGAGTCATGAAATCCGGACCGCGAGATTTCCTCATTCGTCGTCAGGTTGAAGCCGTAAATCTGCTTCGACGGAACATTTCGCATTTTCGCGTAGTAATCCGCGACTTCCTTTGAGCCGGGCATTTTTTTATTGTAGACGATGACAACTTCATCGCCCCCTGCCCTTGCGAAAAATGGCGCGAGCGCAAAAATTAAAATCAGAAATCGAATCAATTGTTTTTTCATTTGCAGGGAATTTGACATTAAATCTTTGCGGACATTTCAAAAAATTCAAGCCGCCACTTTCAAACCATCATACGCAAACCAAGTTCCTTCCGGCAATTCCGCTTGCGCCTTGTCGTGGTCGTAATCGTGCGTCAGATGCGTGAAATACGTCCGCGCCGCGCCGATGCGCCGCGCCGCCGTGAGCGCCTCGTCCAAACACATGTGCGTCGGATGCTGTTGCAGACGCAACGCGTCGAGCACGACCATTTCCGAGCCGCGAACCTTTTCTAAAATCGGTTCGGGAATTTCTTTGCAATCGCTCAAATAAGCCAGACGCTTCTTGCCGTCCTGCACAAACAAATAACCGTTCGTCGTCATCGAGCCGTGCGGCAGCGGCAACGGAACAATCTCCAAATCGCCGAGCGTGAACGGATTTTCAGCAATGCGCGGCTCGGGGTCGAAATATCCTTTCCAAATCGGACGACCGTCGAAGGCATAAATGAACACGCGTTTGATATTTTCCATGGTCTGGGAATTGGCATAAACGGGAATTTTCCCGCCGCGCAAATCGCAGAAACGACGGCAATCGTCCAATCCCATGATGTGGTCGGCGTGCGCGTGCGTGAGCAGCACCGCGTCCAGCCACGAAATTTTTTCGCGCAAACATTGCACGCGAAATTCCGGCGTCGTGTCCACGACCAGTTTGATTTTATCCGTGGCGACATAAATCGAAGGCCGCGTGCGCCAGTTCTTTGGATTGGCGAGAAACTCCGGCGGATATTCCTTGCCGATGACCGGCACGCCCTGCGAAGTGCCACTGCCCAAAAATGTAAATTCAAACGCCATGCGTGAAATTCAAATTAGCAGAAACACGAATTTCGGCGAATTGAAAATATTTTCCGCATATTTTCTTTTGCCGAATGGCTATATTCCCGGTCAAATGTTGCAATGAAGTGTCTCACCCATAATTCCGAAGCCATCGGCATTTGCGCTTATTGCGGACGCGCGTTGTGCAATGAATGTTCCAAATCGTCGTCGCCGCGATTGGTTTGTTCGGACAATTGCGCCGCATCGCTCGCGCGTGATGACAAGGCGATGCAGATGATTTTGCAAAAGAGCGTTCAAAGCGCTCGCGCCAGCGCGTTTTATTCTTTTCTGTGCGGCGGACTTTCAGCGGCAGGCGCCATCGGTGCGCATTTCTATTTGCCGTCGCCGTTTCTGATTTGGTTCACAGCGGGTTGCGCCGTTGTATTTATCACGTCGGGAATTTGGTATAGCTTCGTCGCGAAGAAATAAATCTCCTTCGTGACGAGCATTTGACTTCCGATTTTTCTACGGCAGAATTTTCAAAAGGAATTATGAATCCCGAAGCCGTCGAAGGTCATCTCACCCGCGTTTTAATCGAATGGATGATTATCATTGCCGCGGCATTCATTTTTGGCCGGCTTGGAAAAAAAATCGGCCAGCCGCTCCCCGTCGGCGAAATCACCGCTGGAATCATTCTTGGCCCGTCGGTGCTTGGGCTGATTTGTTATTGGCTCGGTCATCATTCAAACTTTCCTTCGATTGCAGATTTGCCGGCAAAAGTATTTCCGCAATCCACGCAAACATCGTTGCAACTGCTCGGCAAACTCGGCGTCATGTTCCTGCTGTTTCAGGTGGGAATGGAATTTGATTACAGCCATTTGCGTTCGCGCTCCAAAACTATTACCGCCGTTTCCGTCATGGGAATGTTGATGCCCGTTCTGTGCGGACTGGCCATCGGGCCGTGGCTGCATGAGCGCTTTGCGCCGGACACGCCCTTTTTCGGATTTCAAATTTTTCTTTGCGTCGCGCTTTCCATTTCCGCGCTGCCCACGCTGGGGAGAATTCTTTTGGAAATGAATTTGGAGCGCACGGCGCTTGGCGCCATGTCCGTCAGCATGGCGGCCATTGACGACGCCGTGGGTTGGATTTTTTTGGGAATTTCCACAATGCTCGTGACGAATAAATTCGACGGCTGGTATCTGGCGATGCAAATCGCATTCACAATCATCTTCTTTTTTGTGCTGCAAAAAGTAATTGGCCCGTGGCTGCGCGGCATCTGGCGCAAGAACGGTTTCGATAAATTGGAAAAAGGAATGCCCAATTCATTTTTGGCGCTGCTGATTATTTTTTTGTTCGCAAGCTGTCTCGCCACGCATTACCTCGGCATCTTCGTCATCTTCGGCGCGTTCATTTTTGGAACGTGCCTGCATCAGGAGCCGACGCTCGTCAAAGCATGGCGCGAAAAATTTTCCGGCATCGTGCTCGTGGCATTTGTTCCCATCTTTTTTACCAACACCGGCTTGAACACAAAAATCGGCTCGTTGCAATCCGGTGAAGCATGGCTGGCGTGCGGACTTGTCCTGCTTGCCGCAGTGTTGGGAAAAATCGGCGGCTGTTTCCTCGGCGCAAAGTTCACCGGCCAATCCCTGCGCGAATCCGCAAGCATCGCCGCGCTGATGAACACCCGCGGACTGATGGGTTTGGTCGCCATCAACGTCGGATTGGAATTAGGACTTCTCACGCCCGAACTGTTCACGATGCTCGTCATTATGGCGCTCGTGACCACGGCGATGTGCGGGCCGCTCTTGCGTTGGTGGTTGCCGGCGGAAATCCGCAAGCTCGTTCCCGACGCACCGAAACTTGTTTCGCGCAAAGAGCCGCTGCTGCCGCCGGTTGCGGGAGAACGATTGTGATTAAAGTTCCGCCAGCACTTCCGCAGCGTGTTCGTCCGGCTTCACCTGCGGCCAAATCTTTTTGATTTTGCCATCGCCGCCGATGAGGAAGGTCACGCGATGAACGCCCATGTATTTGCGGCCCATGAAACTTTTTTCACCCCAAACGCCGTAGTCGTTGACAATTTTCTTGTCCTCGTCCGCCAGCAGCGTGAACGGCAATTTGAATTTCTCCACAAATTTGTCGTGCGATTTCACGGAATCAGGACTAACGCCAAGAACAATTGCGCCGCGCTTTTTGAATTCGGCAAAGTTATCGCGGAACGCGCACGCTTCTTTCGTGCAACCCGGCGTATCGTCTTTCGGGTAAAAATACAAAATGACATTTTTGCCGCGAAAATCGGCGAGTGAAATTTTTCCAGCGCCATTTGTGTTCGCGGAAAATTCCGGCGCGTTGTCGCCTTCCTTGAGTTTGAGTTGGATTTCTTTTGCCATAAATTTTATCTCTCTGTCGCGGAACTTGCGGGATGCGCGCTCAATTGTTTAGTTGCGTCCCAAATGTAAAGCAAACCCGAAATGCCGGTGAAAATTCCCGCGCCATAAATCCAGATTTCAAACAGACGCAAATGCAAATCCCATTTCAGCAAAATCCAAATCACGGCGAGCATTTGAAAAACCGTCGCGATTTTGCCGGTGAAGCGCGGATGCACTTTGACTTTACCGACCGTAAAATGAATCACGAGCACGCCGATAAGAATCAGCAAATCACGCCCGATGATGGTCATTGTCAGCCACAGCGGAATTTGCCGGAACTGCGGCTCGTTGTTGAAGCTTAACAGCACAATGCCCGAAACGAGCAGCAGCTTGTCCGCGAGCGGGTCGAGAATTTTTCCCAGCTCGCTGATTTGGTTGTAACGCCGCGCGATGTAGCCGTCCACGCCGTCGCAAATTGCCGCGACAACGAAGCAAAGGATTGCGCATAGCCGCCACCATTCGTTCGCCGTGCGGACGTAATAAATCGTCGCCGCCACAAAAAATGGAATC
>JAJPKI010000382.1 GCA_021323835.1 Verrucomicrobiota bacterium
AATCAGTTCAATGGAATTGCGAATTTTTTCCGGCATTGTTCTGCTCGCGTCGGCAATCGGCTATTTTTTATTTTTGAAATTCGCCGCGTTAATTACATCGCCATGGTATTTCTTGCCGTTGCTCGCGCTTGCGGCAATCTGTTTAGATTTGAGCATTTCGCTTGCGGAAATTCCGCGCAATTTTCGCGCCGTCATTTGTGGAATTTTGCTGGCGACAATTGGCATTTCAACGGCATTTTCATTTCGCGACTTGAATTGCCGTTTCACGAATGTAGATATGATTGCAAATCGTCTCTCAAAAGAAATTTCGCCGCAGGATTACGTCGTCGTCACGCCGTGGTATTTTGGCATCAGCTTCAACCATTATTATCGCGGCGCGGCGGCGTGGGACACGTTGCCGCCGGTCGCCGACCACTCCACTTACCGGTTCGATTTAATTCAAGCGCAAAACCAAGGCGCGTCGCAAAAAATTTTCGACCGCATCGCCGACACATTACAATCCGGCCATCGCGTCTGGATTGTCGGCTTGATGGACGCCCCATCGCCGGGAACACGCGCACACAGCGACGCCGCGCAATTCATTGCCAACCGCAGCCAGTCGTTTGAAAAAAATGATTTAAAATTGTCAGGACCAGTCAGCGATTACGAAGAAGAATCGCTATTGGTCGCAAGCGGATGGAAGACAAACTCGCCTTGACGAAACGCAAATCCGCTGCGACTTTCTTCGCGCTTGCCGCAAAACGAATCGTCGTCAGCGACAAGCGACTTGTTCGCTGACATCCTGAAAACTCCCGCCGCGCAATCCCTTGCGCGGCGATTGGAGAATGGCGGAGCGCTTTCTTTTTTCGGCGTCGCACAATCGGCTCAACCATTTTTTGCCGGATTGCTGCAAAAAAAATTTCCAAATCGCCAAATTGTCCTCGTCGCGGAAAATCTGAAAACGCAGGAAAGTTTTCAACAGGATTTGGAAACATGGCTTGGCGCGCCGCCGTTGTTTTATCCAAATTGGGAAATTTTCCCGCACGAAAATAAATTGCCGCACGCCGACGTCATCAGCGAACGATTGCAAGCGCTGGTTGCGCTTTCTGAAAACTCAAAATTCAAGACTCAAAATTCAAAATTGATTGTTACAAACGTTGTCGCTTTGCTTCAAAAAACATTTTCGCCGAACGATTTGAAAAATCGCACACGTAAATTGCAGCGTGGCGATAAAATTGTTCCGCTGGATTTGATTGAATGGCTCGAAGAACAGGGCTACGAGCCGGAAGCGCAGGTGTCGCAAAAAGGCGAAATCGCTTTGCGCGGCGGCATCGTGGACATTTTCCCGCCGACAAGCCCGTGGCCGATTCGATTGGAATTTTTCGGCGACGAATTGGAATCGCTCCGCGAATTCGACCCGCTCACGCAAATTTCGCGCGGCGAAATTTCTGAAATTACAATTTCACCCGCTGGCGAACTCGGAATTCTTAAAGCCGAAATTCAGAAGTCAGAAACCAAAAGTCGGAATGCATTGGCAACGTTGATTGATTATTTGCCGCGCGCAGCCCTTTTTGTTTTCTGCGAACCGGAATTGCTCGCAGTCCACGTGGAAAATTATGAAAAAGAAATTCCACCAGATGATTCATTTTTTGTTTCATGGGAAGAATTTGGAAAAGCCATAACAGAGAAAAATTTTACTAAGATTGATTTAGCCGAAGTCGAAAATCCGCAATCCGAATCCCGCAATCTGCAATTTCAAAATCTCGAAGCATTTCGACCTTTGATTGAGCGCGCCATTGACCCTCAAATTGCCGAAGCGCAGCGGCGTGAATTCTTCCAGCAAATCCATCGTTGGTTACGGCAAAATTATTCAGTTCACGTTTTTTGCAACAACGACGGCGAGAAACAGCGATTTGAAGAAATTTGGAAGGATTATGGGTTTACTGCTGAAAAAAAACTGCAAATCCTAATCGGCAATCTATCGCGCGGCTTTATTTGTGATGAAGCCAAATTGGTCGTCATCACCGACGCAGAAATTTTTGGGCGCTACAAAATCCAGCGTCCGCGAAAATTAAAATCGCCGCACGCATTGGCGACGCGCTCGGCGCTCGACATTGATTTCACGGATTTGGAAGAAGGCGATTTGGTCGTCCATTTGCAATACGGCATCGGAAAATTTCTTGGCCTGAAAAATTTGCCGGCAACTTCTATTTCAACGCTTCAACCATCCAACGCTTCAACGAACCTCGAAACCGAATGTCTCGTCATCGAATATGCGCCGAGTGGCGATGCAACCGAAGCGCCGAAACTTTACGTTCCGGTCAGCGAAGCGCATCTGGTCAGCAAATACGTTGGGGCAGGCAAAGCGCATCCGCCGTTGAATCAGTTGGGCGGCACGCGCTGGCAAAAAGCAAAGGAGCAAACGGAACGCGCCGTGCGCGATGTCGCCGCTGAGCTGTTGCGCATCCAGGCCGCGCGCGAAACGCAGGCCGGTCACGCATTTAAGCCAGACGCGCCGTGGCAGCGCGAATTTGAAAGTGCATTCATTTACGAAGAAACGCCGGACCAAATCACGGCGATTTCCGAAACCAAATCCGACATGGAAAAGCCCAAGCCGATGGACCGTTTGATTTGCGGCGACGTCGGTTTTGGAAAAACAGAAGTTGCCATTCGCGCGGCGTTCAAATGCGTGATGGACGGAAAGCAAGTTGCGATTCTTGTCCCGACGACCGTGCTCGCACAACAGCATTTCAACAATTTTCGCGAACGCATGGCAGATTATCCTGTGCGCATCGAATTGCTCTCGCGTTATCGCACCAAACGCGAGCAACAAAAAGTCGTTAAAGATTTAGCCGCAGGTGCAGTGGACATCGTCATCGGCACGCATCGAATCGTGCAGGACGACATCGCGTTCAAGGATTTAGGACTCGTCGTGATTGACGAAGAGCAGCGCTTCGGCGTGTTGCACAAGGAAAAATTCAAGCGCCTGCGCGTGCTCGTGGACGTGCTGACGCTCAGCGCGACGCCGATTCCGCGCACGCTTTACCTCGCGCTCACTGGCGCGCGCGATATGAGCACGATTCAAACGCCGCCGCACGACCGCCTGCCCGTCGAAACGATTGTGACGCAATACGACGAGCGAATTATCCGCGACGCGATTCAGCGCGAAATCAATCGCGGCGGACAAATTTTCTTTTTGCACAACCGCGTGACGACGATTGACACCATGCGCGCGAAATTGCAAGCGCTCGTTCCCAACGCGCGCATTGTCGTTGGTCACGGACAAATGAACTCCGACGACCTCGAAGAAGTGATGACGAAATTTGTCAACGGCGAAGCGGACGTTTTGCTTTCGACGACAATCATCGAAAGCGGCCTCGATATTCCGAACGCGAATACCATCATCATTGACCGCGCCGACCGTTTTGGCTTGAGCGATTTATATCAGCTTCGCGGCCGCGTCGGGCGCTACAAGCATCAGGCTTACGCGTATTTGCTGTTGCCGCGCCACGCGCAGCTTCTGACCGATGTGCGCAAACGCATCAGCGCGATGAAACAATACGCGTCGCTCGGCAGCGGATTCAAAATTGCCATGCGCGATTTGGAAATTCGCGGCGCGGGAAATCTGCTCGGCGCGGAGCAAAGCGGCCACATTACCGCCGTGGGCTTCGAGCTGTATTGCCAGTTGCTCAAGCAAAGCGTCGGTTCGCTGAAAGGTGAAAAAGTCAAACCCCGAGTCGAGGTTCGTGTCGCCCTCGATTTCCTGGAAACTGGCAATACGGCGGGC
>JAJPKI010000065.1 GCA_021323835.1 Verrucomicrobiota bacterium
AAAAATCGGAATGTTCAAATCGCGCGCGCGCCACAAAAAATTCGGCCAGATTTCCGCTTCCACTAAAATGATGGCGACGGGCTTGATGACGGCCAGCGCGCGTTTCACCCATTTCTGCCGGTCAATCGGATAATAAATTTTGCTGATGTGTGTCGGCAGTCGCCGTTTCAATTCCGCCATGCCGGTTGTGGTCGTGGTGGAGACGACGAATTTGATGTTGGGCAAACGCAATTCGAGCGCTTGAATCAATTGCGTGCATAAATTGACTTCGCCGACGCTGACGGCATGCATCCAAATCACCTGCCGGTTTGTCAGCGCCTGTTTGAGATTGGGTTCGTAATAGGCGAAGCGTTCGCGGAAGCCCGGGCGCCAGTTGCCGCGCCGCCACATCCGCCGGAAATAATACGGCGATGTCAGCACGAAAAATATCGTGAACAAAATGTTGTAAAGTATTCGCACTCCGACTTACCCGAGGTTTCAATTGAGACGCCCGTCACGCAGAAATGTTTCACAATCGCCGAAAAATTTCAACGGAAGAAAATTGAAGTGGGGTGGCCGACGGGATTCGAACCCGCAACAACAAGCTCCACAAGCTTGGACTCTACCATTGAACTCCCACCACCAACCAGGTCGCACAGAATAATTTTTTAATTCCCGCGCGTCAAGTTCACGACAACGCCGGTTTGGGCAGTCTCGGCTGAACATCGGGAACCGCCACGCCGCGTGCTTGCGGAAATTTTATTTTTGAGCGCAGCATTAAAGTGCACAGGCAAAGGTCGGCAAATGGCAAAACGACATTAAAATTTTTGTGCATGTAACGGTGATGCAGCAAATGATGGCCGTTGAGCCGGTAAAAAATCCACGACTTCTCCACGCGCCGCGCCTTTGGCAAATGCATGCACCAGTGCATGTATTCGTAAGCCGCGAAATAACAAATGAACGCAACCAACATACCAATTGCCATGTCCCAACGTCCCAACGGCAGCGTGGCCGCCAGCACCGGAATCATTCCCGCGGCAATAATCGTCGGGCCGTTCCACCACGCCATCGGAATCTTTTTTATGTCCGGCTCATGAATGACGTGATAGGTGTGGTCGGATTTAAAGATGTGATGATGCACTTTGGCATGCGCCTTGAACGCGTAAGGGAAATTAATAAACGGTTGGTGCATCAAATAACGATGCAATGCCCATTCGGAAAAGGACGCAAAAATGACGCCCGCACAAAAACCGATGGCTGGCCAGAATATGAGATGTTCTAACAACATGATGAATTAACAATTTACGGCCGCCTTCTTCAGAACGCTGCCAAAGTGTGAGACAAAAGGTAACACAATCAGTTCAAATTGATAGAAATAATTTCCTTCGCAAAAAAACTTCGCGACCTGCGCGTGAAACAATTTCGTTCCTGCGTTGCAAATCCTTTCCGCGCGTTCTAAAATTTTTCCGTTCATGGCCGAATACAAAGTCCAATTCGAGGTCTTCGAAGGCCCGCTCGATTTGCTGCTTTACCTCATCAAAAAAGAGGAAGTGGACATCTACGAAGTCAACCTCACCAAACTCGCCACGCAATTCATCGAATACATCGACACCATGCGGCTGCTCGACCTCGAGATCGCCGGCGAATTTCTCGTGATGGCCTCCACGCTCATGTATATCAAGAGCCGCGAACTCCTGCCCGTGGACCAGCAGGCCGTCGTCGAAGGCGAAGAAGAAGGCGAAGACCCTCGCTGGGAATTGATTCGGCAACTCGTCGAATATAAAAAATTCAAAGACGCCGCCGCGCAATTGCAAACACTCGAAGCGCGACAGGAAAATATCTTTCCGCGACTGCCGGGCAAATTGGAATTTGAATCCAACGTGCCGCTGCCCAAGCCCGACGTTTCCATTTTCGATTTGCTCAACGCCGTCAACACCGTGCTCAAACGCTTCGAGCAACGCGAAGGCGCGGCGCGGGAAATTTTCGAGGACAAATGGACGGTCAGCGAAAAGATTGAGTCCATCCTGAAAATTCTTACCGAGCGCGGCAGCGTTAAATTTTCCGAACTGTTTGAATCCGCCGCCAGCCGCAGCGAAGTCGTCTGCACCTTTCTCGCGCTGTTGGAATTGATTCGCCTGAAACAACTCGCCTGCCTCCAGCCCGAGCCGTTCAGCGAAATTGAAATTTCCAAAGCGCAGGCCGCGACGACAATTGCTTCGCCGGTTGTTCCACCAACTGAACCTCTCGCACAAACAAATTCAGAAGATCAAAATGCAAACGGGTAACCAAAAAAGATTCCCGCGCTTTTTAGTTTTGATTGCGTTATTGATTTGCATTCCGCTTTCCGCTCGTGCCGACGCAGGAACGCCGCTGATGTGGGCAGGAATGCTTCACATGGTTTTCGGAAATGCAATCATCGGAATTTTTGAAGGTTCGATTCTTGCTTGGGTTTTCAAATTGAGAAAAGGCCTTTGTATTCTTGTGATGATTTCCGCCAATTATTTTTCAGCATGGGTTGGTGGATTGTTTCTGAACCATGAAATTACGTCGGCGTTGCCATTCAATCTTTACAATGCGTGGCGGTGGATCTGGGTCATGGTTTTTGTCACGTTCTTAATCACTTTAATTTTTGAATGGCCGTTTGTTTTTTTCTGCTTCCGCAAAGAACAAAACAGATTCAAGAAAAGCATTCAGGGAAATTTGCTCGTTAATTCTTTGAGCTACGTTTTGTTGTTCAGCTGGTATTGGATGGCCAGCGGAACAGCGCTTTACACGAGAATGAACGTCGTTCAGCCGTCCGAAATTTCTTTTCCAAAAGAAGGAATCGTCTATTTCATTTCAAAAACAAATGGTATTTGCAAATTTGATTTGAGTTCAAAGCAAACTGAAAAGGTTTTGCCATTTGGAGCGGAAAGAGACGATCGTCTTTTTGTCAGCACTTCAACCTTCAACACAAACAATTGGGATATTCTCGACGTTTCCAAGAGAACACTGATTTGTTCAAATCTTCAAGTCACAGCAGTTCCATTTTGGCGTGATACAAATCATGTTGAAGGAACTTGGTTCAATTTTGGCGACGCTTCCAAACTGGGCACGGTAGATAAAAGTGATTGGAAATTTAGAACTGGATTTTGGCCGATTGAAGGACTTCGAGGAGAAAACCAAAAAACTGGAGAAACAATTTACTTTTCTTTGGAAACGCCATTTGTCGCGTGGATTGTTCGAAGCGCAACGCAACTTCCGGATGACCATGTCGTTTTTCAAATGGGTGATGACCAAATTTGTTTACTTGAACCTTCAACAAAGAAAATTGCTTTGATCGCCAGAGGACAAGGTCCTGTTGTCGTTCTGCCGAAAGAAAATTAATTTACTATGGAACTTAAATTCATTCTCGAATCACTGCTGTTCTCCGCGCAAAAACCTTTGAGCGTAAAAGAACTTCGCGAAGTCCTCGCCAACGCCGCCGAGGCCGAAGACGCCGACGCCGCGGCCAAACCATTTGCCAAAGTCAAAGAGAGCGACCTGACCGCCGCGCTGGAACAATTGGCGCAAGAGCATGAAACCGCCGCGCGCAGTTACCGGCTCGCGTGCGTTGCAGGCGCATGGCAATTCGTCACGCAACCGGAATTTGCGCCGTGGCTCAAGGCGCTCGTCGGCGTCAAATCGCGACCACCGCGGCTGTCCGCGCCCGCGCTGGAGACGCTCGCCATCATCGCGTATCGCCAGCCGCTCACGCGCGCCGAGATTGAGCAGATTCGCGGCGTGAACGTGGACGGCGTGATGCAGACGCTCACCGAACGCGGCCTCGTCGAATCCGTTGGCCGCGCCGAAGTCGTGGGCCGTCCGCAAACTTACGGCACCACGGCGTTATTTCTGGAATATTTCGGTCTGCGCGGTTTGGAAGATTTGCCCGCCGCGGACGAACTGCGTCGCATCCCGATTGAAAAACCGCCCGCGCCCGTCACCGTTGACCCCGGCCTTGCCACCGCCGCGCCGGAGCAATTGAAGCTGGAAGAAAATAAATCCGTCGAAGGCGAAAATAAAAATGCGCCGCAAGTTTAATTTGTTCACGCGAACAAATTGCAGCCGCAAATGTCTGAATTGACCGACACGCTTTGTTTGCAATGCGGCTTGTGCTGCAACAGCGTTCTCTTCGCCGACGTGCGGCGCGAGCGCGGCGATGATTCAAAATTATTCCAGCAATTCGGTCCGCGAGTGGCGCAGCGCTGCCCTGCTTTCAACTCCGGCGATTGCACGTGCGCGATTTACGCGGAACGTCCGTCGCGCTGCCGGCAATTCGAGTGCAAACAATTGCTCGCGGTTCGCGCGGGAAAGAAATCTGCTGAAACCGCGCTGAAAAAAATTCGTGAAGCAAAAAAATTATCGGCCGAGGTTGAAAAATTTCTGGCGCAACTCGGTTTCAACGAAACGCAATTGCCGCTCAGCAAACGTTTCCAGAAATGCCAGCGCGCGGCGGAACGGGGAAAGATTTCTTTGGAGAATTTAGATTTGCTCGCAGATTTGCAATTGGCCGTTCATCGCTTGAACCAATTGCTGGCGCAGGATTTTTACGCCTGAAAATCAACGCGCGGCGACGGTTGCAACTTTTAGCAAGTTCGTCGTCGTTTCGTGGAAATCCACGACGCGATTGACAACGACTTCACGGCCTTCGAGATGCCAGTTCACATTTTTTGTGAACCAATAGCCGTCGTCCGTGCGGGCGCGCTCGAAGCCGTATTTAAATTTCCAAACCGAGCCGGCGAGTCCAAGGGCGACATTCACTTGTTTGGTCAAATGTAAATCCGCCTTTGTGAGCGTGTAATCCTGTCCATCCACCCAAATGCGGCCGGCGGCGTTGTTGATGAACCGGTCTTTGAGATTGTGCTCGGGTAAATCTTTTTTGGCCGGAACAAAATCAATTATAAACGAATCACGGCCGTTCAACAATTCATGTCCGGCGAGAGTAAATTGAAAGCGGTTGACCAAATCCTGATTGAGCAAAAAGTCATTTTTTTTGAATGCCTGGCCATGCACGTTGGAATGAGTATCGCTGACGGCGGCATTTTCAGTCTTATTGGTGTCGGCGGTTGCGATGGCGATGACTTGCGGTTGCGACGCGGGACGCGGTTGGTGCGCGCCGATTTTGTCGTCGCGTTTTTTCAGCACGCCGGAGCCGTTGCGATATTCGGTGATTTTTTCGCGCGAATAACTGTAAAGCTGGTCGAAAGCACGGTCGTTGTCGGATTCTGTTTTTGCACGGTCAACGACATGTTGAAGAATTGCATCAAGCTGCGACGATGGATTTTCCGCAGCATTTCCGTTCGAGAAAAATGCCGCTAACAAAATAATTGCCAACGCCTGTCGAAAAACCTTCATGCCTGTGCGTGTTTAGACGAAACTCAATCCAAAGAGTTTCAATAATTTTGAATTTAACACATTTAAACCACCTGTCATCGGAATAAACTATCGCGCCATCTGTAAAAATACAGGTCGAATTCCGCTGAAATGGATGTCCGAAAATGTCCGACAAATGATGTCAAATCGACTCGACGACCAGTCAGGCCGCCGAATTGATTTTCAATTTTTTGAACCGGCTCTCAACTTCTTTGAAATGAAAATCCAGCGAGCAGAGTTTTTCCAATTCGCCTTTTTTGAAATGTTTCGCAACTTCCGGCGTCGCTTTTAATTGCTCAACAAAATCGGCATCGTCGCGTCCGGCGTGTTTCACTTCCCACGTTTTCATCGCGGCGTCTTGCACAAGTTTGTAGGCCGCCTCGCGCGTCAGGCCTTTTTTGATGAGCGCAAGCAGCACGGTTTGGGAATTCCACATTCCGAGCGAAAGTCCCAAATTCTTTTTCATGTTCGCCGGATAAACGACGATGCCGTCCATCAATCGCGTGAGCAAACCGAACATGTAATCCAACAGCGTGCAGGAATCGGGAAAAATAATCCGCTCGACCGACGAATGCGAAATATCGCGCTCGTGCCAAAGCGCCACATTTTCCAGCGCAGCAATCGCATTTCCGCGCAACACGCGCGCAAGACCGGTGAGGCGTTCCCATGTAATCGGATTTCGTTTGTGCGGCATTGCGCTTGAACCTTTTTGGCCTTTGGTAAACGGCTCTTCGGCTTCGAGAACTTCCGTGCGCTGCAAATGACGGAACTCGACGGCCCAGCGTTCAATGCTCGCGCCGACGAGCGCCATCGTCGTTTGAAATTCCGCGTGGATGTCGCGCTGCACAACTTGCGTCGCAATTGGCGCGGTCTTCAACCCAAGCTTTTTGCAGACAAATTCTTCAACGCGCGGCGACAAATGCGCGCTGGTTCCAACGGCACCGGAAATTTTGCCGACCGCAACCACTTCGCGCACAGTTTCCAATCGTCGCAATGCGCGAGAAAATTCATCGTGCATGAGCGCGAGCTTCAACCCGAACGTCGTCGGTTCGGCGTGAATTCCATGGCTGCGACCGATGCATGGCGTGAATTTAAATTCATTCGCGCGACGAGCGATGATGGGCAGAAGTTTTTTGACATCGGCAATCAGAATGTCCGCGCTTTGCGTCATCTGCACGGCGTAACAGGTGTCGCCGACGTCGCTGCTCGTCAGTCCGAAATGAAACCAGCGCGAAGCGTCGTCATTAATTTTTTCGGCGACGGCAGTAGTAAATCCAATGACGTCGTGATTGAGCGTTTTTTCCAATTCGCGTTGCCGTTCAACGAGTCCCGGCAAATCGGCAAACCATTTGTCGCAACCGGTTTTGATTTTTGCGAAATCTTTTTGTGGAACGATTTTTTCTTTGACGAGCGCTTCGCTGGCGAGCAATTCAATTTGCAGCCAAATCTTGAGCTTGTTTTCGTCGGTCCAAATCGCCCGCATTTCGGGACGCGAATAGCGCGTAATCATGGCGATAGAATAAAACGCCGAGAGTCGAGAGTCGAGGGTCGAGTGCCGGGCGCAATGCCGAACAAAATCAGCGTCGGTCCATTTTCGAGCGGGCTTTTTCGAGGATTTCCCGTTCGCGCGCGGTCAGGCTTTGAATGCCGTGCGCGGAAATTTTTTCGAGAATCGGGTCAACCTCACGCTGCAAAAATTCTTCGGCGGACGATGATTCTTCGGCGACGGATTTTTTTCTCCGCTTGAAGCGGTCAAATAAATTTGTCCCCGGCAACATGATATAATCGCGATGCCAACCCAATTTTACCCACGCAATTCCGGCTAAAATGCCGCCAAGATGCGCAGCATGAGCCAATTCCATTTCGCGCGGCGTGGGCACGACGGTGAAAAAAAGCGAAATGATTCCAAATGCCCATAGCAATGTGATGGCGCGGATTGGAAAAATAAAATAGAGCAGGATTTGGGAATTTTTTTCGAGCAACGCATAAATTGCAAACAAACCGGCCACGCCCGCTGATGCGCCGACCACATAACCGCCGAAACGCTCCGGAAATAAAATCATCAGGAGCGCTTGTAAAATTCCTCCAATTGCGCCGCTGCCAAACATTGCCAGCAGAAATTTTCCTTTGCCCAAAATATTTTCGAGATAATGCCCCACCCACCAGAAAACAATCAAGTTGCCGACGACGTGCCACAAAGTCGCGTGCAGGAATTGAAACGTAAGCAATTGCCAAATCCAGCCGCGTTCGAAACATGCGGGCGTCAATGCCAGCCAATCCTCGACTGGCGTATGCAAATAAACGTCGTTGATACATTGAAGTGCATAAATGACGCCGAGCACAACGGTCAGGGTCGTGGTAATTGACCAATTCGCGCGGCCGGAATTGGCCCGCATGTAATCGCGGTCTTCAAGCATGGCAAAGGAAATTAAACGGCGCGGGACAATTTTTCAATGGAGGTTTTAGCCTGCGATTTTTCCGTCGGCCAATTCGATGACGCGCTGCGCGTGCGCGGCGACTTTCGCATCGTGAGTGGCGATGATGAGCGTCATGTTTTTTTCGGCGCGAAGATTTTTGAGCAACTCGATGATTTCTTCGCCGGTTTTGGAATCGAGATTTCCCGTCGGCTCGTCGGCCAAAAGCATTTCCGGTTCGTTGATGAGCGCGCGGGCAATGGCGACGCGCTGCTGTTCGCCGCCGGAAAGTTCAAATGGCTTATGTTCAAGCCGATTTTTCAAACCGACGCGTTCGAGTAATTCAGTTGCGTGCTTTTCTGAATTGCTTGCGGAAATTCTGGCGACGCGAGCGGGCAAACAGACATTTTCCAGCGCAGTCAATTCCGGCAACAAATGATACGACTGAAAAACAAATCCGGCGCGGCGATTGCGAAAATGGGTCAACTTGCCTTCGGAAAATTGCGCAAGGTTTTCGCCTTTAAAAATAATTTCACCGGCGTTCGGCGAATCGAGCCCGCCAATCAAATGCAATAGCGTGCTTTTGCCCGCGCCGGACGCTCCACGCAACGCGAGAAATTCTCCGGCGGCAATTTCCAGATTCACGCCGCGCAACACTTCGAGTGTGCGCTTGCCCATCGAATAACTTTTTGTGACGCCGCGCGCGGAAAGAAAATTATTCATAACGCAGCGCCTCCACGGGCTTCAATCTTCCGGCGCGAAATGCGGGAATCACGCCGCCTAAAATGCAAATGACAAACGAGCAGCCGCAAATGATCGCGACGTCATGCGCGGAAATAATTGCAGGCAATTGATTGAAACCGTAAACGGATTCAGGAAACAATTCCCATCCGGTTGCGTGCCGCATGAATTCGAGAAATTCATTGCGATAGTCCACCGCGAGAATTCCAAATCCAAGTCCGGCTAAAACTCCGAGCACGCCAATGATGGCGCTTTGGCTCAAGAAAATTCCGGAGATTTGCAGATTCGTCGCGCCGAGTGCTTTCAACATTCCGATTTCGCGCGTTTTTTGAACGACGAATGTGATTTGCGCGCTCAAGATGCACAGTGCGGCGACGAGCACGATGAAGAACAGCAAGTAGAACATCATGTTTTTTTCGACGACGAGCGCGCTCAAAATTGCGGAATTTTCTTCCATCCACGTCGTCGCGTAAAAATTCGGACCAAGTGTTTGCAGTAATTGCTGGCGCACTTCATCGGCTTGATACGGATCGTTGAGCATGACGAGTAATCCGTGAACGCCGTCATTTAAATTGTAAAGTTCCTGCGCATTTTCGAGCGAAGTGCAAATCACATTTGCGTCATAATCGAAATAACCGACATTGAAAATTCCGGTCACGGTGTAATCGTTGGGCAAAATTCCTTCTTCATTTGCCGTGCCGCGCAGCTTTTGCATTTTTTTAAATCCGACGGCGAATAAATCGAAAGTTTATCGCCGACGGACAAGCCCATATTGCGCGCAAAATCGGCGCCGACAATAACGCTTTGCCCGCTCAACGCTTCCTCCAGATTTGTTTCGCCGAATTTAATACTGGCGGGCAAAACACTTACGGACTTTTCCGCATTCACATCCACGCCGCGAAGAAATGGCGCGTCGGAAAGCGCATCGGTATTCGTATCCGGCGATTGGGTTTCCACAAGCACGCGCCCAAATACAAACGGCGCGACGCCATGAACATTTTTGTTCGAGGAAATCAACGCTATCACTTGCGAATAGTTTTGAACCGTCGTTCCGCGCGCCATGATTTTAATGTGCGAATTGAAGCCGAGAATTTTTTGGCGCAAATCATGGTCGAAACCGCTCATCACGCTGATGACGATAATCAAAACCGCCACGCCGAGCGCAACGCCGACGATGGAAATGAGCGTGATGATGGAGACGAATGTCCGTTTGGGGCGCAGATAACGCAGCGCCAGCAGCAGTTCAAACGGCAGTTTCGACATCAGCGCAGGCTAGAAAAAAAAACAAGCAGCGGAAAGCGGAAAGCGGAGGAATTTTGAAATTATTTCGTCGGCTGAAATGGATTTTCTTTCGACTTTTCGAAAATGCGCGGCAAAAAAAAGAAACTCGCGACCAAATAAATCCAGGCGATGACAAAATGCGCTGCAAAAACGAATGACAATGAGACCAAATTTAAAAGGCCAAAATTGTAGAGCGCAATGCTTGCAACCATCAGCAGCGCCCCGGACAAAAGCGCGGCGGAGGATAATTTCCAACTCTCACCGAGGCTCAAATTTCGATTCGAAAAAAATCCCGCGAGCCAAACCGGCAAAAAATAAATGGTCGCAAGAATTA
>JAJPKI010000021.1 GCA_021323835.1 Verrucomicrobiota bacterium
AAATGAAATGAGCGGCGAACGAAAGCGCGGACGACCTTTGAAGATTTTCGGCGGAGGCGGTTTTATCAGTCAGTCAACGTGACTCCCCACACTGGCAATTCACTTTGGCTGGCGATACATCAAGCGTTTGCCAACGGATTTTTTCAACGCTTCAACTGTGCGCTGTCCATCGGATACGTTTCGGAAATTGTGGCGATGGTCAAACTCTGCCAGATACAACGGCAAGTGTTGTTCGCTAACATGGTGGAACGTCCCCACTACTCCTCTTTTCAAAAGTGAAAAATACCCCTCAACTCCATTTGTGTGTGCCAAGCCGCGAGCATATTCGCCAATCGAGTGATTAACGACCTGATGCGAAGTGTAGCCGCTTGTTGCGCGACGATATGCGAAAAGATTGTCTGTCATAATCGTTGCGGACGGCTCGACATTGCGGCGCAAAACCGCTTTCAAATTTTTAATCGTAACGCATTTGACAACTTGCGAACGCACTTTGCCGTCACGTTGCAAAAGTGAAACGACTGGAATTTTATTGTCCGGCAACTTCGCGCCTTTGAACGGACGTTTTACTTTTCCGCCGACATACGTTTCGTCGCATTCAACTGTGCCAGTCATTTTGTTATCGAAGCCTGTCTCTTTCAATGAATGGCGAATGCGATGCTGCATAAATAAAGCCGTGCGATAACTGCCCAATCCCAAAGTGCGTTGCAATTGCAATGAGCTAATTCCTTTTTTGGAAGCGGAATTGAGATAGAACGCAATGAGCCATTTACGTAATGGGATATGAGAATCTTCAAAGATTGTCCCGATGGTCGAAGTAAATTGTTTGTCGCACTTGCCGCATTGATGCAATCCTTCGCGGATTTTCTTTTTCTTGTTGGCTTCGATTTTCCAGATGGATTTTGCTTCGTTATTCTTGCAATGCGGACAAACCGCGCCGTTCGGCCAATGGATTGATTCCCAGTAGGCGCGAGCATCTTCATCGGTGGCGAAGCGTTGCATGATTTGGTCAAGCGTCAAATCGTCTGGCGTGTTTTGCAATTCCGTTTTCATGCGTCCAGATTGCCAAAATCAGCAACCTTTGTCAAGTGCATAATCCCGGATTTTGGGGCTGGTAACCAGGACGGATTTTTTATATCAAAACGGTGTGCGACCCAATAATCTCTTGCGCGTAATTGTTTTGCTTCCGTGTATTTTTTGCTTCATCGGGTGCAAGACAATAAAATCGGTCGAAGAAACTTCCAAAGCCATTGAAACCAATCGTGCGGCGATTGAGCAGAGCACGGACGTCATCAGCCGCAATGCCCGGACAATTTCGGACAGCACAGGCATGATTGAAACCAATAAACTTGTCGTGATAGACAGCACGTCGGCGATTGAGAAAAATAAAATTGTCATTGAGCAAAGCACAGGAGCAATCGAAAAGAATGCGCAGGCACTCAATGACATCAACGCTGCCATGGACAAACTCAAATCCAACAAGGCGGAATTCGGGTTAATCATTGCTTTGATTATCGCCCTGATATTGGTTCCGCCATTGGTCGCGATAATTGTCTGGTGGCAAACAAGAAAGTTGGTGCGTCTCTGGTCGCGAGAACGCGGAATGAAAGATTTGAAATAGTTCACTTTGCCTTACTGATTCATTGACTCCGAGCATTTCGTTGCTAGACTTCGACGCTCATTTTTGTCCCGAAAAGCGGGATTCCGTTTCACAACAGCACAATTATTTTTATATGGCGAAAGCATCCAAATCACACAAATACGTTTACACCTGGGGCAATGGAAAAGCAGACGGCGACGGTTCCATGAAACCGCTCCTCGGCGGCAAAGGCGCGAATCTCGCGGAAATGACGCGCATCGGTTTGCCCGTCCCTCCGGGCTTCACCATCACCACCGAAGTCTGCACTTATTTTTACGCGCACAAAAAAACTTATCCCAGGGAACTCCAATCGCAGATGGAAGCGGGCGTCGCGAACATGGAACGCATCATGGGCACGAAATACGGCGCGAAGGATTCGATGCCGTTACTCGTCGCTGTTCGTTCCGGCGCGCGCGATTCGATGCCGGGCATGATGGACACGATTTTGAATTTGGGTCTCAACGATGAAACCGTCGTGGCGCTAGAAAATGCCACGAAAAACCCGCGCTTCGCGTGGGATTGTTATCGTCGGTTCATCCAAATGTATGGCGACGTCGTCATGGGCGTTCAAAAGCGCGAAGGTGAAGACCACGAGCCGTTCGAGACGGTCATCCACGAATTCAAGCATCAGAAATATCACAAGGACATCGTGGACAGCGAACTCACCGCCAAAGACCAACAGGAATTGGTGAAGCGTTTCAAAGCGCTCGTGAAAGAGCGCACCGGAAAATCTTTTCCGAACGACCCGTGGGACCAGCTTCGCGGTGCGGCGGGCGCCGTGTTTGGTTCATGGATGAACGACCGCGCGATTGTGTATCGCCGCAAATATAATATCCCGACCGAATGGGGAACCGCCGTCAACGTGCAGGCGATGGTATTCGGCAACACCGGCGACAAATCCGGTTCGGGCGTGGCGTTCACCCGCAATCCCGCGAACGGCACGAACGAATTTTACGGTGAATTTCTCATCAACGCGCAAGGCGAAGACGTCGTCGCCGGCGTGCGCACACCGGAACCGGTGCTGAAGTTGAAAACGCAGATGCCGAATTCTTACGCCGAACTGATGAACGTCCGCAAAATTTTGGAAAAACATTTCAAGGACGTTCAGGACATCGAGTTCACCGTGCAGGAAGGCAAATTGTTCATGCTCCAAACGCGCAACGGCAAACGCACTGCCGCCGCCGCGTTGAAATTCTCGATG
>JAJPKI010000240.1 GCA_021323835.1 Verrucomicrobiota bacterium
AATCCTGCGTGCCGATGCAGACGAGACAATCGTGCGCATGCGAATCGCTTTTGTTGATGTAATGAACGTCGTTCGTCGCGACCAGTTTCAGGCCGAAATCTTTCGCGAATTTAATCAGGTGCTTGTTGACCTTGGCCTGTTCCGCGATGCCGTGATTTTGTAATTCGAGGAAAAAATTGTCCGCACCGAGCGTTTGCTTGAACCAATCAATCGTGTCACGCGCCTTGTCCAATTGATCCTTCATGATCAAATCGGGAATTTCGCTGGCGAGACAGCCGGAGAGCGCAATCAAACCTTCGCTGTGCGCGGCGAGAATTTCTTTATCAATGCGCGGCTTGTAATAATAGCCTTCGAGATGCGCGGCGGTCGTGAGCTTGATGAGATTTTTGTAGCCGGTCTCGTCCTTCGCGAGCAGACCGAGATGATGATAAACATCGCGTGTGCCGGTGCCCTGTTTTTTTTCGAGCCGCGAGCCGGGCGCGACATAAACTTCGCAGCCGATGATGGGCTTGATGCCTTTGGCCTGCGCTTCCTTGTAAAAATCAATCGCGCCGTGCATCGCGCCGTGGTCGGTGATGGCCATGGCGGGAAATTTCAGCTCGTGCGCCTTTTCCGCGAGCTTGTCCAAACGGCACGCCCCATCGAGCAACGAATACTCGGTGTGCAAATGCAAATGGACAAAATCCGCGTGCGACATGAAACAATTTTAACTTCAAACCGCGAAGACACCAAGCGGCAAAGTTTTGGAAATTAATTCGCGAAAATTCACAAAGCAATTTTTATGGCTTACGAACTGCCTCCGATTTTGGCAAATCAAGAAATTTTGTGAAGACAAAGATGCTGCTCTCGATTCCACCAGCGGATTCATAATTCTCATAACCGCAAACGTGTTCTACAAACCAAAACGCAGGGTCCCATATTTTCCTATCAATGCCTGTTTGAAACGCGACGCTATGCACTTTTCTGCCCTGCCACGAACCCACCGACGAAGGACTCAAAAACCAACAACACGAAAACGTTCCAATATAAAATGAGATCAAGACAACTGGCGCGCTTATCGCAATTTTTAAAGCATGTTCACGACGAAAAAAACAACCAGCAAGGATTGACCAAATAAATGCACTAAGTAAACCTCCACCCACTATCAATACTGAGCTCCATCCAGCCATTCGAGGTAGCAAAAGATTAAATAATGGGAAACCTGGAAAATTGATAATCCACCACGCAAGCTGAACGGATAAAGATCCATAGGTGAGGCCATCTAAAACAAATAGTGCGACATCTAACCCAACAACAGTCAAGAAGACGTATGCAGATAATTTCCAGCTAAATGTTTTTGTGCACGCCATGTCAACAGATAGACACCGACCAATTCGTCTTTGTATAAAAATTTATCGGAAGAAATTTTTGACAACTTCCGCCACACGCTGGATTTGTTTATCCGTCAATTCCGGAAACATCGGCAAGCTCAAAACTTCGCGCGACGCTTTTTCCGCAACGGGGAAATCTCCGGCTTTGTAGCCGAGATGCGCGCACGCTTTTTGCAAATGCAACGGCAGCGGATAATGCACCGCGTTACCGATGCCGTTGGCGTCGAGAAATTTTTTCAATTCATCGCGGCGCGGAGTGCGCACGGTGTAAAGATGCCACGCACTTTCGCAACCGGCGGCTTCGCGCGGCAATTGCAACGGCACCTGGCAGGTGGTGCCACCACCGCCGAGCAATTCCGCGTAACGTTTCGCCACGCGGCGTCGTTCATCCGTCCAGCGTTGCAAATGCTTCAATTTCACGCCGAGCACCGCGCCCTGGATTCCTTCCATCCGATAATTGTAGCCGACTTCGTCGTGATGATAGCGCACGGTCGAGCCGTGTTCGCGCAACGATTTCGCGCGCGCGGCAAATTGCGGATGGTTCGTGACCAGCGCGCCGCCTTCACCAACCGCGCCAAGATTTTTCGCCGGATAAAAACTGAAACAGGAAATATCGCCAAGCGTTCCGACAACTTTGCCGTTGTATTTTGCACCGTGCGCCTGGCAAGCGTCTTCGATGAGCGGCAGTTTGTGTTTGCGACAAATTTCGGAAATGGCATCCACGTCGAACGGATGGCCGTAAAGATGCACCGGCAAAACGGCTTTGGTTTTTGGCGTAATCGCGCGTTCCAAAAGTTTCGGATTCAAATTGAACGTCGCGTCGTCAATGTCCACGTAAACGGGCTTTGCACCGCAATAAAAAATCGCCCATGTCGTGGCGATAAATGTGTAAGGCGTGGTAATGACTTCGTCGCCCGGGCCGACGTTGAGCAATCGCAACGCGACGTGCAGCGCCGACGTGCCGCTGTTCATCGCGAGGCAAAATTTCGCGTTGCAGAACTGCGCAAAATCTTTTTCAAATTGCGCGACGTCCGGGCCAAGGCAAAACGTGCAATTATCGAGCGAGCGCGCAATGGCCGCGTCGATTTCCTTGCGTAGCGATTTGATTTGCGCGCGCAAGTCGAGATAAGGAACGGGTTCGTTCATTTTGGAAATGTTAACCGCGAGAGAATGCAAAGAAACGCAGAAAATTTACGCCTTAAAATATTTTGGCGAGTCTTTCAAACGGCTTGCCAAAACATTCCGCGTGTCCACGACAAGTTTCGCGTTTTTGGCAATTATCGGCCAATTCACGGTGTCGTGAGCCGTGGCAATCAGCGCAACATCGGCGGCGGAAACATTTTTTGATGTGAGCGAAATGCTTTTTTGTCCGGCGAATTGTGAATGTTCCCGCGATGGCCGAATTTGCGAAATGTGCGGGTCATAAAATGAAACTTTTGCGCCGCTCGTTTCGAGCAATTTCCAGAGCGCGTAAGCCGGACTTTCGCGGTCATCGTCAACGTTTGCCTTGTAAGCGATGCCGATGAGCAAAACTCTTGCGCCATGAAGATTTTTTTTCTGCGATGCCAATGCTTCTTTAACGCGTGTGACAACAAATTCCGGCATGGAAGTATTTATTTTTCCGGCGAGTTCGATGAATCGCGTTTCTTTGCCGAATTGCCGCGCTTTCCATGACAAATAGAAAGGATCAATTGGGATGCAGTGCCCGCCAAGGCCGGGGCCGGGATAAAATGGCATAAAGCCGAACGGTTTTGTTTTGGCAGCGGCAATCACGTCCCAAATATCAATGTCCATCGCGGCAAAAACGATTTTCAATTCGTTGACCATCGCGATATTGACGGCGCGGAAAATGTTTTCGGTCAATTTCACTGCTTCGGCGACACGGCACGATTCAACAGGAATTATTTTTTTAAACGCACGGTTGTAAAGTTTGACGGCGAGCATTTGGCATTTGGGCGTGAAGCCACCAACAATTTTTGGAATTTCTGCCAACTCGTTTTGCGAATTTCCCGGGTCAACGCGTTCCGGCGAAAATGCCAGATGGAAATCTTTTCCCGCGCGCAGACCGGAAAATTTTTCCAGCGCCTGGCACAATTCATTTTCCGTCGTGCCTGGATAAGTCGTCGATTCCAAAACCACCAGTGCGCTGCGCTGCAAATATGGCGCAATTTTTTTTGCCGTGTTTAAAATGTGGCTCAAATCCGGCGTGCGGTTTTTTTTGAGCGGCGTGGGAACGCAAATGATGATTGCGGAACATTCGCGCACGCGGGAAAAATCGGTCGTGGCGGAAATTTTTTTAGATTTGCGCGCCGCAGAAATTTTTTTCGACGGAATGTGCAGGATGTAGCTTTTGCCGGAATTTAATTGCGCGACTTTTTTGGCATCGATGTCAAAGCCAATAACGTTGCAGCCGGACATCGCGAATTGAAGCGCGACGGGCAGGCCGACATAACCGAGTCCGACGATTCCAATGCGTGGAGGCTTATTCATTTTTTCAAATAATCAAAAACCTGTTCCGGCAAAATCGCAGCGAGGCAATGTGCGGCGTTATGGCAAATTGCGGAATGACCGCTGCATTTGCAAGTTGCGCCGGTCAAAAAATGATGGCGCGCGCCAATCGGCGCCCAGCGTGTCGGTGCGCTCGGGCCGAACAACGAAATTGTCGGCACGCCGAGCCCGGCAGCAAAATGGAGCGGTCCCGTGTCGCCGGAAATAAAAATTTTCGCGCGTTTCAAAACGGCTAAAAACAAAGGCAATTCGGAAATGACGGGCAATATTTCCGCGTCCGGCGATTTTTTTTTCAATTCCGTCATCAACGCGGCTTCGCGTTCGCCGCGCGCCGTGGTGAAAATGATTTTAATTCCGGCGCCAGCGGCCAGTTGGCGCAATTTTATCCAGTTTTCGAGCGGCCATTCTTTTTTTTGCTGGCTCGAAGCGATGTGGCAGACGACAACATTTTCGTCCGGCAAAATATTTTTGGCCGCCGGGGCAAGCGACGGGTCGGCGCAAATTTCCGGTTCAAGCGAAACCGGCGGCGGGATTTGCCAGCCGGATAAAAGTTGGGCGAGCCGGGCCGATTCATGCAGCGGATTTTCCGGCGACGGCACGCGGCAATTGTAAAAAAATTTCCGGCCAAAAAATCCGGCGCGTTCTTCCCAGCCGAGCCGGTTTTTTGCGCCGATGAGGAAACTCAAAATCGCGCCGCGGTCGTTGCTGGCGAAATCCACCGAGCGGTCGAATTTTTCCGCGCGCAACGCGCGAATCATCGGCCAACTTTTTCCGGGATTTGCCTGACCGCGCGTTCGTGGCATCGGCCAAACGCGATTGAGCCACGGCAAATGCTGGAACAGCGGCGCAATTTCTTCCGGCACGAGCACATGCAATTCGGCATGGGGAAAATGTTTGCGCAAGGCGCGCAGCGCCGGAGTCATCAGCACGGCGTCGCCGAAATATTTGAATTGCAACGCGAGAATTTTTTCGGGAACGCTCACGAATGAAATTGCAATGCGTAAAGTTTCTGATAAATGCCACCACGCTTGACCAATTCATCGTGCGTGCCGGTTTCGACGATGCGGCCCTTGTCGAGCACGACAATGACATCCGCTTGTAAAATGGTGGAAAGCCGGTGCGCGATGCAAAGTGTCGTGCGTCCGCGCATCAATTGGTCGAGCGCGGATTGCACGGCGCGTTCGGATTCGGTGTCGAGCGCGCTGGTGGCTTCGTCTAAAATCAAAATCGGCGCGTTGCGCAAAACGGCGCGGGCGATGGCGAGGCGCTGGCGTTGGCCGCCGGAAAGCGTCACACCTTTTTCGCCGACGAGCGTGTCGTAGCCGTTCGGTTTTTCTAAAATAAAATTGTGGGCATTCGCCATTTTCGCCGCGGCGGTAATTTCTTCGACCGTGGCGCCGGGTTTTCCCAGCTCGATGTTCCGGCGAATCGTTTCATTAAATAAAACAGTTTCTTGCGTGACGACGGCAATGTGATTTCGCAAATCGCGCGTGGAAACATCGCGCAAATCCGTGCCGCCGATTTTTATCGCGCCGTGCTGCGGGTCGTAAAACCGCAACAGTAAATTGACGATGGTCGTTTTGCCCGAGCCGCTGGCGCCGACGAGCGCGACGAATTGGCCGGGCTTGATTTGCAAATTGATGTCGTGCAGCGCAATTTTTTCGCCGTAGGAAAAATGCACGCCATCGAAGTGGATTTCCACGCCGGCGGCATTTAATTTTTTCGGCTGCGCCGGTTCGGGGACGGTGCTTTGCGTGGCTAACAGTTCGAAGGCGCGTTCGCTGGCGGCGCGGGCCTGAGTGATTTGGTTTTGCAGTTGCGTCAAATTTTTCAGCGGCGCATATATCAAAAAGATGCTGCTGATAAATTGCATGAATTCCGCGGGGTTGGGGTGCCCTTGCGAATGATAAATCAAATAAGCTAGCAGCAACGCCACGCCGCATGAACCAAAAAATTCGATGAGCGGGCTGGGAATGCCGGTGTTGCGAATGATTCGCATATAATGGCTGACGTATCGCCGGGCGGCATCGTGAAATTGTTTTCCCACGACGGGCTCAAGATTATAGGCCTTAACGACGCGATGACCGGTGAATGCTTCTGACATGGTCTGGGTCAGTTCAGCAACTTGCGTTTGCATTTCACGGCTGGAACGACGGATTTTGCGGCTAAAAATTATGATGGGAACAATGC
This sequence comes from Verrucomicrobiota bacterium, assembly GCA_021323835.1. GTDB lineage: Bacteria > Verrucomicrobiota > Verrucomicrobiia > Limisphaerales > UBA11358 > UBA11358. The sequence goes on from JAJPKI010000240.1 coordinate 6,069, forward strand.
ACGCGGGTAAAAAGATTAACGTGATGAGCGTTAGTTTGGGTTGTTCCCAAATTAACAGGCTGAGAACGCTGATGAGCGTAATGGGATCGCGAACAATGACAGCTACAGAGCCTTGCAAAACATTTTGCACCGCGCCTGTGTCGTTGACCACTCGTGAAATGAGCTGGCCGGAAGCATTTTCGGTATAAAATCCGGCGGGCAGATTTAATAAATGTTGAAACAGGCGGACGCGCAAATCCGCAACGGCGCGGCTGGCAACCCATTGCAGAAGATAATAATTCAAATAACCGAGCAGTCCGCGCAACAACATGATGAGCGGGATAGCTGCAACCAATGCTGCTACCGTCCAGGGATGCGCTTGCAAATCTTTTTCCAGCGCGGCGCGCGCGGCGTCAAACCAGGGCTGGACGAAGTCCGGCAATTTACGCATCGGCATTTGTATTGCGCCTGCAGAATCCCGCGAGGGAAAAACCGCGCTATAAACAAACATGAGCGTTCCAACCAACAACGGCGCGGTCAAACCGCTTAAGATGCCGGCCGCAACGCCAAAGAAAAGTCGCGAGCGATAAGGACGGGCCAACGCCCAAACTTTACATACAAAAGTAGTCATGTCGTCGCACCCTATTGTCCGCGCCAAACAGGAGAAAGCGAGAATTTTGTTTTCAAATCGGCTGCGCCATTCAAATGGATGGCTGATACAAACCGCGTTCACGCAAGGCATCCAAAAAATATCGCGCACGCGCGGCGGTTGTGTGGCATTTCAAAAACTTGTTCCGGCCGGCAAGAGCAATTTTCTCTCGCGCATCGTCGTGGTCGCAATAATAGTTCACTTGTTCGACGAGGTCCGATAAATCGTCCTGAACAAATACGGCTTCCTGTCCGGCAACAAAATTGTCGGGCACCGGCTGGCGCGGTTTCTGTGCCAGCAACAGCGTCCCGGCGCAGGCGATTTCCCAATAGCGCAACGTGTCGTCGCCATTTCCCCAAAAACTCAAGCCGATTTTTGTGGCGGCCAATTCGCGCATGTAATCGCGACCGAAAAATTTCAGATTCCGATTACTTTCAAAATCCCGCACGTTTTTCAATTGCTGGATAGCTGCTTTGCGCGATGCAGTGGCGATGCCGCCCCAGAAGGCGACTTCGCGTGTTTTCATTTGCGGCTGCGGCGGCTGGAAATAATCCGATGGCAAACAAAAGGCGAGCGGAAGAACTTTTGGATTGTTGGTTTCCTGTCCGCGATGTTCGCGCTTGAACACCAAATCAAAATTGCGTCCCGACAAAACGGTCTTGCGCAATTTCATTTTGCGTTCCCAGGCCAGTTGCCCCGCCAATTCTATATAGTCTCCGCCGTCCACAAACACTGCCGGCAGGTGACGGCTTGCGCCCATCACTTCGCGCCAGGCGCGGAATGCGCCTTTGCGACCGGCGGCGACGACGATTACGGCGAAGCGTCCGCTGCGTATTTGCCGGCGCAGTCCCCAGGCTGTGCGCGGACGGACCGGCTCGGACTGGCGGAAAAATCCGAGATTGGGAATCGTCGAAGCGATTGGTTCATGGAACCGGTTTTGGCGCGGCCAATCCACCACGCAATTTTTCCCCAGCAAAGAAACCAAGCCGTGATACAAGCCGTCCTGAAGATAATCAATTCCGCTGTGGCAGAGATAAAGGAGCTCGTTCGACATTCAAGGCATGAGACTAAAATTGAGGAAAAGATGCAAATAGAAGCTGGCTGCGCCCGCGCCAAAATTCAAACGGCTTTTTTGACCGGCCTCAATCCCCAGCCAGGCGGGCAGCCGCGCAAATGCCATTTCCATAAATGAAAATATTTTTGAAAACGTCCGGTAAATGCTCGCAGCAAAAATAATGTCAAAACTGAAAATGCAAAAAACCAAATTGTTTTGAAAAAAAATCGAATGGTGAAACGGCGAAGGTTGGCGCGATATTCCTCCGCAGACATTTTTTTGCGCCAGATGTAATGATGACTTTCCCAATTTTCGACAACCGAGCGCAAATTGACTTTTCTGCTGCTGCCATTGCGATGATGCAGCACCTGAAAGCGCGGGCTCCAGCGCAGCATGGCGCCGGATGCGATGGCGCGATGGCAAAAATCGGAATCTTCGCCGTAAAAAAAGAAATGTTCGTCCATGCCGTTTAATTTTTCCCACAACGCGCGGCGCACAACCATAAACGCGCCGACGATTCCGGAAACTTCCACCAATTCGCGCTTTTCGTCCCGGACAAGATGAAAATTTCGCAACACGGACGTTTGCAACGAACCGTCGGCATTTAGCAAATGTCCGCCTAAAACATCCAGTTGCGGATGCCGCTCAAGCAAGTCCGCTATCGTCGTCATTGTGCCGGCCAATAATTCAGCGTCTGAATTCATCAAAATCAGCCAATCGCCCGTAGCTATTTTTGCGGCGGCATTGTTGGCGGCGGCAAAACCGCGATTTTCTTCGAGCGCGATGATTTTCAAATTTGAAAATTCATTTTTTAAAGCCGCGACACTGCCATCGGTTGAACCATTGTCCGCTAAAATTATTTCATACGAAAATGACGAAGCGAATTTTTCAATTGAAACCACTGCCGCCCGCGTCAACGGCAGCGTGTTATAAGAAACGATAAGAAAAGAAAAACGCGGAGCATTTTCCGCCGTAGGATTGTCGCTTCCGGGCATAAACCGCGCCGACGTTATCATTGGCCAATCGAAAATCAACCGATATTCTTTTGACAATCGAAAAGGCAAATAAATTTAGTGAACAAACTCATTGAATTCGGGCAAAAATCGCTGATACGATTTTGCGCGTGATTGTTTTTCTGCACATTCCCAAAACTGCGGGATCAACGTTTCAATTCATTTTGGAAAACAATTTCGGGATTTCCGCCTGCCATACCAATCACGCTAAAAAAGAAATTTTCAGCCGGGACGATTTTGATTTCGCCCGGAAATTTTTTCCGCGCATGAAAAGCCTGGCTGGGCACAATCTGGTTGACCCGTTGTCGTTGAATTTGCCGAATGCATTTCACATGACGTTTTTGCGCGAGCCGATTGCACGCGTTTTTTCGCATTATCAGGATTCAGTTTTGAAAGGCGGAAACAAGTTGAGCTTCGAAGAAGAATTGCGGCAGAACGGGCGATTTGAAAATTTGCACGTCAAGCTCATGGCCGGCAGCCGCGATTTGGACAAAGCAAAGCGATATCTTGAGCGATGTAATTTTGTCGGGCTGACGGAACAATTCGATTTGTCGCTGCACGTTTTAGAAAAATTGTCGCCATGTCCGTTGAACTTGAATTACAAGCGGCGGCGCGTGGCTGCGTCAAATGACATTCGCAAAACAATTGTTGCCGACCCTCGCATGATTGAACTGGCGCGCGAATACAATCGTCTCGACCTCGCGCTTTACGATTTTGCCGTCACGGAAATTTTTCCAAAACTTTGCGCGAAGGCCGGACTCGCCCCCGACGCCAAGGTTTCTTCGCTCGATAATTACACGACCGACCGCCATTGGCGCTATCGACTTTGCCATTTTTACAATCTTGTTTTTTACCGGCAGTGTTGCAAGCTGCGTCGTAGAAAATAAAAATGACTGGAACCCGCCTGCCCATTTCTGTCTGCCTCGTTGCCGGCAATGAGGCGCATCGCATCCGCCCCGCGCTCGATAGCGTGAAAGATTGGACGAGCGAAATTATTTTGGCCATTGACGACAAAGTGACCGACGGCACGGATAAAATCGGCGAAACTTACGGCGCAAAAGTTTTTTGCAAACCGTGGGAAGGCCAGGCCAGCCATCGGAACTTTGTTGTTCAAAAAACAAACCAGCCGTGGCTGCTGTCCATTGACGCGGATGAAGTTATTTCTCCGGAATTGCGCGACGAAATTATTCGCAGTTTTTCAAAAGACGGCGAAGGTTTGGCTGCGTCGGCGTTTAGTTTTCCACGGCTTTCATTTTTTTGCGGACGCTGGATTCGGCACGGCGACTGGTATCCTGACCGTAAAATTCGATTGTGGCGGCGCGAGGCCGGTCGATGGGACGGCGCGCACCACGAAAAATTGCTCGTTACCGGCCGCGTCCAAAAATTGCGCGGCAATTTACTGCATTACAGCAACGAAAGCATGGACCAACTGCTCGGAAAAATTGGTCCTTACAGCAATCTTTTTGTTCGCCAACGCCAAAATCAAAAACGCTGCTCCAACTGGCTTGACCTTCCGGTGCGTCCATTTTGGAAATTCTTTCGCGCCTATTTTTTGCGCCTTGGTTTTCTGGACGGCTGGCAGGGATATTTCATTGCGTGGATGGACGCGTTTTCCACGACGGTGCGTTACACCAAACTACGCTATGCCGCCGATGTTGGCCTCGAAGAAAAATCAACCGTCAAGTCTCGTTGAAAATTTCACTGGTCATCAGCACTTACAATCAGCCGGTTGCGCTCGAAAAAGTTTTCGGCGGCGTGCGGTTGCAAACGCGCCTGCCGGATGAAATTTTGATTTCCGACGACGGTTCGGACAATTTCACTCGCGACCTGATTAAAAAATTTTCCGCAAATTCTCTCGCGCCGGTCAAACACATTTGGCATTCGCACGATGGCTTTCGCAAAACGGTCATTCTGAACAAAACCGTCGTAGCGGCGGCCGGAGATTATATGATTTTTACCGACGGCGATTGCGTGCCGCACCCAAAATTTGTGGCTGACCACGCCGCACTTGCGGAAAAAGGATTTTGGGTTCAGGGCCGCCGGTGTTTCGTTCAGGAAAAATTCGCACCGGAATTCGATGCCAAAAAAATTCCCGCGTTTGGCTGGATGCTTGCTGGAAAAATTTCCGGCGCGGCCAAAGGAATTCGATGGCCGATTCCACTCATCCGCCGCGACACGCGCCAGCGCGGCATCATCGGCTGCAATATGGCTTTTTGGCGGGACGACCTCATCGCCGTTAACGGTTTTGATGAAGATTACGCCGGCTGGGGCGTTGGCGAAGATTCAGACATCGGCACCCGGCTTTATCATTTAGGTCGCCGCAGAAAATTTGTTTATGGCCGCGCCATCACTTTTCATCTGAATCATCCATCCGCTCCGCGCGGTCATCACGCTGCGAGCTTGGAGCGGCTAGCGCAAACTATCGCCGGCGGAAAAATTCGCTGTGAAAACGGCCTCAACCGGCATTTGTAATGGAAAATATTTTGCTCATTCGCCTCAAATCCATTGGCGATGTTTTATTCACGCTGCCGGCGGTTCACGCTGTTCGGCAGCATTTTCCAACGGCAAAAATTACATTTCTCACGTCAAAAGGAAACGCGCCGATGTTGCGCGGATTTCGCGACGTGGACGAAGTCATCACGCTGGACCGCGACGCAACGAAAACTCCACTTCGCGCGCCGCCGGAAATTTTTAAATTGCTGCGCCGGTTGCGCGCCGAAAATTTTTCGTTGGCCGTGGATTTTCAGGGCTATGGCGAAACCGCCTGGCTTTCGTGGCTGAGTGGCGCGCCGGAACGGTTCGGAAATGTCTACAGTGCCGGGCGCGAATGGCTTTACACACGCGGCGTCAGGCATAACAAGCAAATCCATCAGGCCGATTGGAATTTGTCGCTGCTCGAACAATGCGGCCTGCGCAGCGCGGAAATCCGCAATGAATTTTTTCTGCCGGCCGACGCAATTGCCGCCGCGCGAATTTTTTTTTCCGAAAATCGTTTGAGCGAGAAGAATCCGACGCTGTTCATCCAGGCATTCACCAGTTCGCCGCAAAAAGATTGGCCGCTGAAAAATTATTTGGCGCTGGCGCGGCATTTTCAATCGCGCGGCGTCCAAATCATTTTCGGCGGCGGACCGGCGGAGATTCAAAAATTGGAACCGGCGCGCGCGGCGGGTTTTATTGTTTCCGCCGGCCTGCCGCTGATGACCAGCGCGGGATTGGTCAAGCTTTCCACGCTGACCGTCGGCGGCGATACCGGTTTGCTGCATTTAGCGGTCGCGATGGGACGGCGTGTTTTAATGTTGATGAGCGCCGTCGGCCGAACACATCCGTTTCAACATGCTGATTGGACAATAACGCCGGCAAATAAAAAAAATATTTCGGAAATCCAAATCGAAAAAGTTATCGAATCAGCCGGTAATGTTTTTTGTTGAAGCGCAGGCCAAACGTTTTTTCCAACCACAGCATCCGGCGATGTTTCTTGTCGCGCGACGTCAATTGGTAATTCGGGTCGGGTCGAAAAATCCCGTCCGCTTTTGGCAGCCAGTCTTGAATTACTTTTGGGTGCGCGCCCAAAAATAATTTCAAGGCTTGCGAATCAATTTGTGAATAATCCACTTTCGTCTCGGCGCGATTGTTCCAAAATTTACGCACGCTGGTGGCTTTCAAGTTCATTTCTGCTTCGCTGCGCACCCAGCCATAATGAAAAATGTTTGCGCCCGTGTGGGCCGCGCGCGGGTAGCGCGATTTTTTATGTCCCACGACAATGTTGAAAAATAGCGCCTCGGATGACCACGCCGGAATAGTGTTGCGGATGATGCGCACTTCGCTGCGATACCAGCCGGGCGACCATGCGAGGGTGTTGGCGTTGCCGTAAAAATGCAAATAATCGAACGCCAACGCTTCAACGCGCTCGTCATTCAGATATTTTTCCATGGCCGCTCGGATTTTTGGTAAATCATTCTCGTGAACCACTTCATCTGCTTCCAGATAGAACGCCCAGTCGCCCGTGCAGTTGAAGAGCGCAATGCTTTTTTGCTGGCCATAGACAAATCCCTTGACACTGTAGTCGGGACGAATCCGCTCATTCCATTGCGTCGGAATAATTTTTATTTTGGCATCGCCGATGCCTCGCAGCATTTTTTCTGTGTCATCGTCGCAAGGACCAAGCGCGATAATAAATTCATCCACGATGGGAAGGACCGACCGAATGGATTCTATGAACGGGTAGCCGAGCTTTTGGCCGTTTCGCAAAAATGTGAATCCGCTGACTTTCATAAATTAATCCCACAATCCTTCGCGACGGTCGTAAGCCTTGCGTGCCGCATCGGTTTTGGGATAAGCGTGCCAATGATGTCGCTTGGCGAGAAGCCAGCGTCCTGGGCGCACTTTCCAATCGCGCCGCCGCTGCGCCGCCGGCCGAATGGGCGTGTTAAAAATTTTTTCAAAAAAATCGCAAATGCGTTGTCGGTCAAAATAAATCGTCGGCTGGTCATCGGGCAAGTATGGTTGTCGCATGAACGCGAGATATTTGTCGTCGTCTTTGTCCAATTCAATAATTTTTTCGACCAACGCTTCATCGCTCGGGAAATCCGACCGGTTTAAAAAACTCCGCGGATTGAATTGCTGTGAAATTTCCGGCGGCCCCCAGTAGATAGGCAAACAACGCGCGGCCATGGCATCGTAAATTTTTTCGGTAACATAACCCGGCTTGCAGGTGTTCTCATAACAAATGTTAAATTTGTAGGGTCGCAAAAATTCCACTTTGTTTTTCGCGCCTCGTCCCGGCAACGGGCCGCCGATGTTATTAAACACGCAGCCCGCCGAATCAACGCGCTTATATCGCGACAATAAATTGAAAAGGTCCACGCGATTTTGATTCTTTTTCGGATTATAACTGCTGACGACAAAGCTGCAGAATTTTGTTTTTTCTGCGAGGATTTTTTCATGATCATCGCTTTGTTTAACGATTTTATCCGCCGCGCCGCGAAACGCATACGCCGGCAAATGCAAATGCCGCGAATCGTTCCACGCCAGCGGGGTCACCGAATAATCGCAAACCCGATAATCCGGCGCGTCACTTTCGCCGGAAAATAAAATGCGCACGCCCGAGTAAAGCCGATGCGCGTGGCCGAACAAATTGTAAATCAAAAAATCCGGCTGGTCGCACAACTCCAAATCAAACCGTTCCGAGAGCACCCAGTGAAGAAAATAATCCGTCTTGCTTTGGTTGCATCCGATGTCGCAAAAATCAATCCTGACTTTACGTTTCATGCCGAAAGAATTTTTTTGATGCATTCTTCGACGCTCGAATTTGTCGTGTCAACATTTACGAAATTTTCCAGCGGCGGCTGGTAATCCTGAACAAAATAATTTTCACGCCCGCGCCTGGCCGTGGTGTGAACATAAATTTCAACGACGTCTCCGCGTTTTTTAAATTCCTCGCGCAATTGCCGGAACGGCGAAACAAACGCCGCGACGACCCAGACATCGTCACTGTGAACTTTCGCCGCCAGCGCCTGCGCGGCTTTGACATTTTTCATCCGGCCGGCAGTCGAAAAATCCTGATTGTCCGTGACAGCGCGAAGAATATCGCCGTCCAAATGCACCGCCGGATGCCCGCGCTTCTTCAATTCTTTTTGCAATGCCACCGCGAGCGTGGTTTTGCCGGCGCCGGGTTGTCCTGTGAACCAATAAATCATAAAGAATTCCGAACTCCGCGTATTGCAAATGAAAACGCGCGCGCGGTCAATCTCCGAACAATTTTTTCAATTGCTCGCGCGCCGCAGTTTCGCGGGAATTGGTTTCGTTCTTCGGCTTCCAGTCACGAAACGCAAATTCAAAATATTCGCAAAAATTGCCAACGTCCTTTTCCAAAACCGGTTCCGCGCGGCGCTCGCGACATTGATGCGCCACGTTGCGGTCATAGTGCGCGCAATTCAAACACACCCGCAAATCCGCGCGGCATTTCATGCAAACTTCGCCGCGACCCGGATTTACCGAAAACGTCCATGGCTCGCCGCATTTGTGGCAATGACGGTTCATTTCAATTTGCGATTTGCGAATTACAATTTACGATTTCACACGGAAAAGCAATCTCTTGAAGACGACAACCAACAATTCCACTTTGCGCCAAATTCTTGCGCCCGCCGTCATCGTCGGCGCGCTTGGCTATTTCGTGGACGTTTACGATTTAATTTTATTCAGCATCGTTCGCAAAGCGAGCCTGCAGGATTTGGGAATTTCCGGCGACCAACTTTTGCCCGTCGGAATTCATCTGCTCAATTTGCAAATGCTCGGGATGCTCGCTGGCGGAATTGCCTTCGGAATTCTCGGCGACAAATTGGGCCGCGTCGTTTTGCTGTTCGGTTCAATTCTGCTTTATTCGACGGCAAACATCGCGAACGGATTTGTTCATTCGATTGAAGCTTACGGCTTCTGGCGATTCGTTGCCGGTTTTGGGCTCGCTGGCGAACTCGGCGGCGGTATCACGCTCGTCACCGAAGTATTATCAAAAGAAACACGCGCTTACGGCACAATGATTGTCGCCAGCGTTGGCGTTTTCGGCGCAGTTGTTGGCGGACTCGTCGCCGATTTGGTTCATTGGCGCAACGCCTATTTTGTTGGTGGTGGACTTGGCTTGCTGCTTTTGATTTTGCGAATGAGCGTCGCCGAATCAGGAATGTTCAAGCAAATGCGCGCGCAGGAAGAAATTCAAAAAGGAAATTTCCTGTGCCTGTTCACTAATTGGAATCGTTTCGGCAAATATCTTCGTTGCATCTTAATCGGCCTGCCGCTGTGGTTCGTCATCGGCATCCTCGTGACCTTTTCTCCGGAAATCGCAAAAGCATTGAAAATAAATGGCGACATCAATGCCGCGCACGCCGTCGCATTTGCTTATGTC